>QMQZ01000017.1 GCA_003649145.1 Thermoproteota archaeon | reverse complement strand
GTTGAAAGATTGAAGCAAGTGATGAAATGGCTTGATAAGTATTTAAAGGAAAAAGAAACAGCTAGGACTTAATTTCAACTTTTTCTTAATACTTTTCCTGGAAGTTTTCCTGTGTGCTCTCCTTCCTCGATCACTAATTCTCCATTAACTAGTACGAACTTTATTCCCTCAGGATACTGCTTAGGCTCCAAGTACGTTGCTTTATCGATTATTTTGTCTGGATCAAATATCACTATGTCTGCCCAAAATCCAGGTCTCAGAATTCCTCTATCCATGAAGCCTACTTTTCTGGCGGGTAATGACGTCATTTTCCTTATAGCTTCTTCAAGCCTTAGCACTTTCATTTGTCTAACATAGACTCCAAGCACCCTCGGGTAGGTTCCATAACTTCTTGGATGTGGCACTCCTCTAGCCAGTGACCCGTATGGTGCTAAGGCGTATCCGTCAGTTGCAACCATAACCCACGGCTTCTTCATTATCTTTACAATGTTTTCTTCGCTTTGATTGAAGTTTATTATTCCAAGTGACGATTTTTCTTTAGTTGCTATTTCAACCAGCTTTATTGCCGCTTCATCAGGGGGTATTTTCCATTTCTCAGCTACTTGTTTAACCGTTAATCCTTCTAGCGTTGGGTCTGCCTCGAATCTTGATATTAGAGCTCTCTCCGGTCCTCCTCTTAATTCCATCACCCTTGCTAATTCCTCTTTAATTTTCGCTCTTGTTTCAGGATTTAGGAGCCTTTCAAGGAGTTTGTCTCTTCCTCCTTCAAATGCCCACTTTGGAATCCATGCCAATAATGATGTTCCACTTGCTTCGTATGGATATTGATCGGCCGTCACTTCAACTCCTCGAGCTCTTGCGTTCTCGATTAATTGTAACATTTCGTCGCACTTGCCCCATAATGGCTTCGCCAATATTTTGATATGCGATATTTCTACTGAAATTCCTGCTTTCTCTCCAATTTCAATTGCCTCTTTAATTGCCTCAATTAATCTGCCTCGATCTCCTTCGTCTCTAATGTGTGAAGTGTAAATGCCTCCCTTTTCAGCAACTACTTTAGCTATTTCGATTACTTCTTCAGTCTTAGCGTAGGATTGAGGGTCATATCGAAGCCCTGTAGAAAGCCCTACTGCTCCTTCATCTATTGACCTAGCTACGAGCGCTTTCATTTCTTCAAGCTCATATTTTGTGGGCTCTCGATTCTCATAGCCCAAAACTGCTATTCTAATATTTGCAAATCCAACAAGTGTAGCAACATTTAATGCAACGCCGTTTTCTTCAAGCTTCTTCAAGTACTCGTCTACATACGTCCAGTCGACTTTCAATCCATATAACTCAGCTATTTCTACTGCTCTCTCCTTCATTTCACCAATTAGAGGAGCTGCTGAGCTGCCGCAATTACCAACAATTTCGGTTGTCACTCCTTGCCTAATCTTACTTTCAGCCTTTGGATTTACGAGTAGCGTGTAGTCTGAGTGGCTGTGTATGTCTATGAATCCTGGACAAACAATTAATCCTTCAGCAGTTATTATTTGCTCAGCTTCAGCATTTCTCAACTTTCCCATCGCAACTATTTTGCCATTTTTAATTCCTATGTCTGCATAAAACCAGGGGTTTCCAGTTCCATCGACGATTTTTCCGCCAATAATGAGAGTGTCAAATTCCATTTTAATCGCCATTTTCAACTTATCTGTTGACCTTTTAACGATTACCTAAGCGATGTATAATTCTTAATAATTTACTTGTCATCTTAACTCCGCATCCAGTTAAAGGTATGCACACTACCCCTTCAATTTCGCCTACGCTACTCAACTTCATTAGTGCCGATACTGCTGTTGCTGATGTCGGCTCGACAAGCAGTCCAAGCTTAACAAGGCACTCAAGTCCATGTGCTATTTCCTTATCATTTACCGTCACAACTTTGCCCTCAGTGTTTTTAATTGCCTCTACCATTTGATTTATTCGTGGAGGGTTTGGAACTCTTATTGCATCTGCCAGTTTAGATCTTCCTTTGCCAGCTTTTGTCCCGTAAATTGCCTCATAGAGTGGCGCGCATCCTTCAGCTTGAACTGCAATTAATCTTGGCATATCATTGATCCAACCCGCATCAATTAACTCGTTAAACCCCTTGTATAATCCAAGCAGAAGAGTTCCATTTCCAGTTGGGACAATAATATTATCGGGCGTTTTCCAATTCATTTGCTCAGCTATTTCATAGGCTATTGTCTTGATCCCTTCAATGAAGAATGGATTCCATGCGTGACCAATGTAGTAGTCGCCTTTACAAAGCTCTTTAACTGCTCTTTTAGCAGCTTCACTTCTACTCTCAGCTTCAACTAATTGTCCTCCAAATGTCATAATGATTTCCTTCTTCGCTTTCGGTGCGCTTTTTGGAACGTAAATTTTAGCTTGTATCCCTGCTGCGGTAGCGTAGGCTGATATTGATGCTCCTGCATTTCCAGACGAATCTTCGATTACTCTTCTAGCTTGTAAGCTTATTGCCCTAGTAATAGCTACGCTTGACCCTCTGTCCTTGAATGAACCGGTCGGATTTAAGAATTCAAGCTTCAAGAGAACATTTACATTGGCTATCTTTCTCCTAATCATTGGAGTACATCCTTCTCCGAGAGTTACCTTGAATTTCATGCTTGCAGGGATGAACCATTGATACCTCCACATGCTTTTTTCACTTGTTAGATGCTCTTCACGCTTAGCTTCAGCTATTTCAATTAAAACATCGAGGGGTCCTCCGCACTTACTGCAATTCCAGTACCAGTAGTTGTCAGGAAATTCTTCTCCGCATTTCGTGCATTTTATCGTGAACTCCGGCTCTTTTACCATGGCTAATTGCTCACCCGACTACTTCTTTAATGACTCTTAGGAAGTTTTCTCCTAGAATTTTCTTGATTTCATTTTTTGAATAACCATGTTCTAGAAGTTTTGCCGTTAAGTTTGGAAGCTTACTTACATCTTCAAGCCCTTTTGGCGTCGAGGAGATTCCGTCGAAGTCTGAACCAAGTCCAACGTGATTTATTCCAGCTACGTTGACTATGTGGTCGATGTGCTTCACTACATCATCTATCGATGCTTCTCCTCCTTTTACCAGAAATTTCGGGTAGAAGTTCACTCCTACAACTCCATTCTTTTCAGCTATAGCTTTCAACTGCTCGTCTGTGAGATTTCTTGGGTGATTGCACAATTTCTTGCAATTTGAGTGGGATGCTATTATTGGTTTATTGCAGTTTTCGACTATGTCCCAAAATCCAGCTTCGCTAATATGGGAAACGTCTACTATCATTCCGAGTTCCTGCATTTTTTCAAGAACTTTTAATCCTAAGCTAGTTAATCCACCTCTAGTTCTCGATTCCGAGACTCCGTCTGCGAGCATGTTCCGTTCATTCCAAGTTAATGACATTGCCCTTACGCCTAGCATGCGGAATGCCTTTAAAAGAAGCGGGCTGTACTGGATGGGCTCTCCACCTTCAAGTGAAATTAATGCTGCAATCTTCCCATCTTTTTTCGCTCTTAAAATGTCCTCGCTATTTTTTGCAACTACTATTTTTCCATCAGATTTTTCTATTTCATTGTATAGTGCACTTATCAGCTCAAGTGCTCGTTCTGTTGCTTTTTCAGGTTTGTATATTGTATCAACATATATTGCGAAGAATTGGCAGGTTACTCCTCCCTCAATTAGCCTTGGAATATCTACATGTCCTTGCTCGCTTCTCTCAATTATGCTTCTAGTCTTCCAGTCAGGCTTCCCCAGTCTTTCAATTAGATATAACACTGTGTCGCAATGTGCGTCGATAATTACACTTTCTCTATGGATCTCTAATGCTTCCTCTAATAAGTCGCTATTGACTTTGGCGTTCAACTTCTCACCATTACACCTTATGAGGTTAAGTTGATAAATAGTGTTGCTGAGAGCAATTTCATATAAGGAAAAATTAAATATTGTAGTGCCCTTTTACCATAAAGCCACAGTGTAGTGAGGTTATTTGCGATGGGGCAATGAGGCTTTATACTAAGCGCCAACGCTTTTGGAGGACTTTTACTCAGTCGGCAATCGCTTTGGCATTTAGTATTGGAGGAATGTTCTCTGGCAGAATAATTTCATCTTTCAGTCACTTATTCATAGCCCTTCCATGGATTATAGCCTTATATCCTTCAATTTTAACTCTGCGAGGAGACATTAGTGGAGTTTTATCTGGTAAGCTTGGAACAATGATTCACACTGGTCAAGTAAATGTCAGCTTCACGAAGAATACTCCTGATTTCTATGCTTTGCTTCGAGCAATTTTCATGTTAACTTTCATCGACTCTATAGGTATGGGAATTTTTACTTTTGTAGTGAATTTGCCGGCTGGTCATGCTTCTGCTAGGGATTTGCCATACTTTATAGTTGCTCCTCTAGCTTCATGCCTATTAGCTACTATGATATCTATGCCAATTACAATTTCAACAGCTTTTCTCAGCTTTAAGAAGGGTTTAGACCCTGACATTATTGTGTACCCTGTAGTGGCAACCATTAGTGACATCCTTGTTGCAGCATGCTATGCAGTAACTGTTCATTTAACTTTGGCATACTACCCGGCTTCAATTATAGCGATTGCGTCACCTTCTCTTGCACTATTTCTCATCTTGCTTTACTTTTCTAGGCATGATTTCAAATTGAGGGTTTATGCTTCTACATTAAAGGAGGCTTCTCCAACGATACTGCTAACTAGTTTTGGCGGCGTTATTGATGGAGTTATCTTGGCTAGTTTTAAGTATGTGTTGGAGGCTAGGCCAGAGATAATAGTTGTCTATCCAGTTCTCTTAAATGCTCTTGGCGGTTTTGGATCTATGGTAGGCTCATCAACTACGACTAGGCTCGCTTTAGGTTTAATTCCTCCTAATCTCTCCTCATTTAAGGACATAACCCTCGATGTTGCTAGTATGCAGTTTGCATCTCTCATGCTTCACATCGTATTTGGATTGTCCAGCTATGCACTTTGCGCTGCTACAGGAATTCCAGTTAAATTACTTTCATTGATTTCACTATGCCTATTAGTTGGCCTGCTAGGCTCCATGGCAATTTCAGCACTATCTTTCGCGATTGGAGTTTTCGCTTACAAAAAGGGTTGGGACCCAGATAATTTTGTAATTCCTCTCGTGAGCTCGGTCGCAGATATCCTCGGGACGGTACTCATCGTCCTCTTTATTGATGTTGTATTGAAAAGCACTTAGCTTAAATTTTTAAGTATCATATGTTGTATTTGTTAATGGGTATTGGGGGTTCATAGATTTCATATGAGGCGCAAATATTCTAACGAATTTGGATTTCACGCAAAGCCAATGTCTGTTAGAGAAGTTTTGAAGGAAATGAAGGACATTTGCGGCTTAATGATCGACTTAGCCTACGCCTCTGTTTTGCTGAACGATAAAGATTTGGCTAATGAAGTTCTGGAGTTGGAAAGGGAAATCGACTCTCTATTGTACCAGTTGTGGATGAGTGCTGCCATAGCAGTTAGAGATAGGGCAGACGCTGAAGCAATGTCAAGCGTAGTGAAGGTTGCTATGGCTATGGACGAAATTTCAAATGCTGTTTCAGATATAACGCACGTCGTGCTGAGGAAGCTGGGCATACACCCAGCTGTCAGAGAGGTTTTGGAGAAAATTGAGCCCCACTACAAGAGAGTTACGATCGCTAAAGACTCATACTTGGTTGGTAAGTCTATTGGGGAGCTGGATTTGGATATTGAACTTGGAATATACGTGATTGCCATAAGGAGAGGTAAAGAGCTTATCATCGACCCAGAAGACTTCGAGAAGTTCCAGGCTGGAGATGTAGTTGTCGTGAAGGGTCCAGCTGATTGCCTTGAGGATTTTGCTAAGGTTGCTTCGGGAGAAATCAAGGATTGGAGCGAGGTGATAGAAGAGTGAGCTTAGAGCGAATTGAAAATTTGCTTCTAAGGTTATTAGACACTTCTAGAACGATGATCGACCTCGCCTACTCGTCTCTCCTCTATAATGATCGTGTTTTTGCTGAAGAAGTTCTGCGCTTGGAGGAGGAGGTCGACGAGCTTCACACGGAATTTGAACTTGAAGTTTTAAGGCTTAAAGAG
>QMQZ01000016.1 GCA_003649145.1 Thermoproteota archaeon | reverse complement strand
CTACTTGAACTCTACTCGAAGGGTTTAATTTCTAGTCAGCTATAGTTTTAGTTGGGCTGTGCATGCTGGAGATCAATGCGCCAGTTGTAGTTGACGTCATTTCCAGGTTTCTTAGGCAGCACCTCTCTCCGCCGATCAGCGGTGTAGTTGTGGGTTTGAGTGGAGGCTTGGATTCGACAGTTACTGCGTACCTCTGCGTCAATGCTCTTGGCTCTGAGAGCGTTTTAGGGCTGATAATGCCTGACCCTGAAGTTACACCTAAGCAGGATGTCGACGATGCAATTCTCGTGGCTGAAAGACTTGGAATTAAATATTACCTAATAGACATTTCGAGGATCATTAAGGCATTCTCGAATTCCATACCTAACTTCAGTTTTGAGGCTAAAGTTCCAGTTGGAAATTTGAGAGCTAGAGTTAGGATGTGCCTACTATACTACTATGCTAATCTTGAGGGTAGAATGGTTGTTGGGACTGGAGATAAAAGTGAGCTTCTTCTAGGCTACTTCACAAAATATGGTGATGGAGGAGTAGACGTTCTTCCCATAGGCGACTTATACAAGACTCAAGTTAGAATGCTGGGCAAGTACTTGGGCATACCTGAGAGAATTATTAAGAAGCCTAGTAGCCCAAGGCTTTGGAAGGGTCATTTAGCTGAGGAGGAGCTTGGATTAACATACGACATCATTGACCCAATACTACACCTCCTCGTTGATGAGGAGTTGCCTGTCGGAGAGGTAGCTGCTAGGCTGAGATTGCCATTAGACTACGTCGTTAAGGTTAAGTCTATGGTTGAAACTTCTGGGCACAAGAGGAGGCTGCCTCCAATAGCAACCTTGCCTCCGGAGGCTTTTACGTAGTCGTGGTGACATATTTATGCCTCCAACCTAAATTATGATATCGTTGTGAGGGGTGGTGAAGTGACTAAGTACATATTCATAACAGGCGGCGTGCTTTCAAGCGTGGGGAAAGAGAGCCCTTGGTGAGCTCTCCCCTAGAGGTGTTGTTGCCGCCTCAATTGGGAAGATGCTTCAAGTTAGGGGTTATAGCGTCACTGCAGTTAAGATTGACCCGTACTTGAATGTTGATGCTGGAACTATGAATCCATATATGCATGGAGAGGTTTTCGTAACTGAAGATGGCGGAGAAATAGACTTGGACCTCGGCCATTACGAGAGGTTCTTGGACATAAATCTGCCTAAGGACAATAACATCACGACTGGCCAGATCTACTTAACTGTAATTGAGAGGGAGCGTAGGGGAGATTACCTTGGAGCTTGCGTCCAAGTAGTTCCGCACATTACTGATGAGATTAAGCGCAGGATTAAGCTTGCTGCTAAGCGTAGTAATGTTGATGTGGTTATTGTTGAGGTTGGAGGCACTGTTGGCGATATTGAGGGTTTGCCATTTTTGGAAGCTATTAGGCAGATGAGGCTTGAAGAGGGTTATGAAAACACGCTTTTCGTTCACGTTGCACTCGTCCCCATATTAGACGTGACTGGAGAGCAGAAGACTAAGCCTTGTCAGCACAGCGTTAATGAGCTGAGGAGGATAGGCATTCAGCCAGACATAATAGTGGCTAGGTGTAGTGCTCCTCTCGAGCCTTCTGCTAGGCGCAAAATTGCACTTTATGGGAGCGTTCCTGAAGAGGCAGTCTTCACATCATATACTGTGGACTGCGTGTACAAGGTTCCACTAATCCTCGACAAGCAGGGTATGGGAGACTACATCTGTAAGAGGTTAAAGTTGAAGTTGAATAAGCCTGATTGGAGCTACTGGAAGAGTGTTGTCGCTTCATTCGAGAACTTTGAGCATGAAGTTAAGATTGCAATGTGCGGCAAGTACGCTAAGCTGGCTGACGCCTACATTAGCATTAACGAGGCTTTGAAGCACGCTGGAGCTGCTTTGAAGACGAAAGTCAACATTGATTGGATTGAAACAGAGATTTTCGAAGAGTCTCCTGAAGAGCTTGAAATTCTTCGGGGTTATGACGGCATACTTGTTCCTCCAGGCTTTGGGCCTAGAGGTACTGAGGGGAAAATCTTAGCCGTCAAGTTTGCTAGAGAGAATAAGATACCATTCTTAGGCATATGCTTCGGCTTCCAAATGGCAGTCATTGAGTTCGCTAGAAATGTTGTAGGGTTGAAGGATGCCAATAGCACTGAGAACATGCCAAACACTCCGAATCCAGTAATAGACCTCCTTCCAGAGCAGAGGGCGATTGAAAAGATGGGTGGGACGATGCGGCTGGGAGCTCACCCAATAGTTCTTGAGCCTGGAACTCTTGCCCACAAGCTATATGGGAAGACGATAATCTATGAGCGCCACAGGCACAGGTATGAGGTCAACCCATCCTACTGGGACGTTTTACAGCGGCATGGACTAGTATTTTCAGGGAGAAGCCCTGATGGTAGGAGAATAGAGTTCATAGAGTTGACTGACCACCCATTCTTCTTGGGATCTCAATCACACCCAGAGTTCAAGTCTAGGCCAGGTAAACCTTCTCCACCATACTTAGGCTTCGTTAGAGCTGCGCTAGAATATAAAATGGCTGGCCGGAAGTGAATTTCTAATATAGGTGATTAATTTAATTTAATATTGTTTAATATTGAATATTTAGAATGGAAGTTAAAGGGAGATGTGGATTTAAGAGTTAATGTTTAGCTTGCTTACGTGTTTCACTCTAAAATTAGTCTAACTTCTTTAATGTTTGTTGTGCAGACTTTTTTGACTCCTCGAATTCCTGGCCTGTACATTGTCTTCACTAGGCGGTACTTCTCGAGTATGCGCATTTGTGCGCTGGCGTTTGCCTTGCTCTGCTTGATGAAGTCTGCTACTTGCCCTATATCCGCCTCTTTTCCTCTCAAGAATTCGAGTATTTTCAACCTGGTTTCCGATGATAGGGCTGATGCTACGTTTACAACTTCCTTTCCTTTAACTATTAAAACTCCATTTTCCTCATAAATTTCGGATGACATTAATCTCACCTCCACTAATCTTCATTTCTTTAATTACCTTTCACATTAAAGTATTTAAAGTTAATGCCAGTTTTGAACTTTTCACTCATCTATTTCTAGCAGTTAGGTTTTGTTTTTAGTTTTTACTGGTTTATTGCTTGGTTTTACTTAAAGTTTTAAATATTTTAATCTTTGCATGAGTTTTTCTGCTTATGTTAGAGAACTACAATATTTATTAGCTTTCATGCTGATTTCAGCTTGATTGTCATGCTACCTATACAAGCGTTTAAAATGCTTAAGCTTCATGACTTTAAGGTTTTGAGGGCAGTTGAGCTCGGAATGCAATCTTTTGAGTTTGTACCTATCGATTATATTGTGAGGAAGGTTAAGCTTGACCCTCCCTTGACCTCTAGGATTCTCAGTAAGCTTTCTAAGTTGGGTCTTGTGAGGAGGGGTGTTGGCGCTTATGAGGGTTATTGCTTGACTACTTGGGGTTATGACTGCTTGGCTTTGAGGTACCTCGTTAATTCGGGGTTTTTGGAGGCTATTGGGAAGCCGCTTGGTGTTGGGAAGGAGGCTGACGTTTATGATGCGCTTACTCCAGCTGGAGATAGGGTTGCGGTTAAGTTTCACAGGTTGGGTAGGATTAGTTTTAGGAAGACTAGGAAGGTTAGGACTTACATTGCTGACCGAGATAAGGTTTCATGGTTAATTCAAGCGAAGATGGCGGCTAGGAAGGAGCATGAGGCTCTCACGATACTCTACTCTAAGCGCGTTCGCGTTCCTAAGCCTATTGCTTGGAATAGGCATGTTGTTGTTATGAGCTTCATTGACGGTGACCCACTATACATATGTGACTTCCTCCCCGACCCAGCTGGTTTTCTTGGAGAGATTTTAGCTGATGTTAGGAGGAGCTTTAAGGAGGCTGGAATTGTGCATGGAGATTTGTCTGAGTATAATGTGATTGTTACTCCTGACATTCAGCCCCTCATAATTGATTGGCCCCAGTTCGTTTATGTTTACCACCCCAGTGCTCGCATGCTGTTGGAGCGAGATGTCAGGAACATCCTCAAGTTCTTTAGGCGTAGGTTTCGCGTTGACTTAGACTTTAATGAGGCTATTTCCTTCATAACTGGCTAAGCCAACTTTAAGTAATTCTTGTGAAACTATTTTCTTAGCGGTGCCTCTCTTGAGTAGCGAGCACGAATTATTTATGGGTATAGACTTGATGTCAATGTCCTCTCCAGCTGGAGTAAGGCAGCCTAGGTACGCAGTTGTAATTGTTAAGAGTGATGGTGAGGTTGTTGATAGGCTGGAGGATGTTACTAGGAGGAGGCTTGTTAGGTTAGTTTGGAAGTTTAAGCCTAAAGTGTTGGCGGTTGATAACGTTTTTGAATTGGCTTCTTCTCCTAGGAAGCTGTTAAAGTTCATGTCGCTTCTACCTTCTCATGTTAGGTTGGTTCAGGTTACCGGCTCTCCTCCAGCTGGTTTCACTCCCTTATCCTCACTTGCTCAAATGCATGGGCTCTCTGTTGGAGGTAAACTCTCGCCTGTTCAGGCTGCTGAAGTTTCTGCTAGGCTTGCTATTCGCGGTGTGGGGTATGTTGCTTGTCCAGTGAAGGGTGAGACGAGGATTGTCGTGTGTAGGCAGAGGGTTCCTGGGGAGGGTGGGATGAGTGAGGACAGGTTTGAGCGGAAGATTAGGACTTCTGTTTTGAGGGTTGCTAGGGAGATTAGGGAGGTCCTCGATTCTAAGGGCTTTGACTATGACTTGTATGTTAGGAAGGGTAAGCATGGCTTTGACAGCTGCTTGTTCATTGTGTATGCGCCTAGAGAGTCGCTTAGAGGGTTAGTTAAGCCCATGAAGAGTGGTGATGTGAGGGTTGTTGTTAAGCGTGAGCTTTCGAGAAAGCTCACTTTCATGCCTCTTAGTGGTGAGAAGTCTTCGCCGTCGCCGGTTAAGGATTACTTGATTGTTGGTGTTGACCCTGGAGTGGTTACTGGTGTGGCTGCAATCAACTTGTTTGGCCGCTTGATCTTGCTTATGAGTAAGCGGCATTTGAGTAGGAGTCAGCTGGTAAGCACGTTGATGGAGTACGGTTACCCAATCCTGATAGCTTCAGACGTCAATCCTCCTCCGTCATTTGTTGAGAAGTTGGCGTCGATGCTGAGTGCGCAAGTATTTTACCCTTCCCATAGCTTGACTGTGTCTGAGAAGCAGGAGATATTGAAGCGCTACTTCGACGAGTTCAAGCTTCAGTTTACTCGGTCTCTAGATTCTCATAAGAGGGATGCCCTAGCTGCTGCATTGAAGGCTTACATGAATTTTAGGAATAAGTTTGAGCAAGCTGAGGCTCATGCTAGGGAGGCTGGGGCTGCGATTCCCTCTAAGGAGCTTAGGGCGTTGATCATTAAGGGTTACAGCATTAGTGATGCTATTGAGAAGCTTAAGCCGAAGGTGGAGGAGCCTCCCACTCCTGCTAAAGTTGAGGTTAAGCCTCCTGTGGAGCGCGGCGAAATCCAAGAGTTGAGGGAGAAGTTGAAGGCTGAGAGGAGGAGGGTTCAAGCTCTCCTAGCTCAGAGAGATCAGCTAACTTCTAGGATAGAGGATCTTGAAAGGAAAGTTTGGGAGTTGGAGCGAACTATAGAGTCGCTTCAAGTTGAGATGACTATGAAGATTAAGAAGGAGAGGGAGATTGCTGCTTTAGAGTCGAGGATAAATAAGCTCACGTCCATGCTTAGCTCCGTCAGTAGAGAGCGGGATGAGTTGGGGAGGAAGCTGCGTGAGTGGAAGCAGATTTTCATTAAATTACTTAGAGGTGAGCTGATAGCCCTGAAGCCTTTTAAGAACTTGACGAAGGATGATGCCTTCAAGAGCTTGAAGATTCACAATGTCCAGAAGGGCGATGCGATTTACGTTCACGACTTGAGCTTCGCTGACTTAGAGGTTGTTAAGGAACTTTCTAGGATTGGAGTTAAATGCATTGTTGGTTGTAGGAGTCCTCCTCCCCACGTCCTCGACGTTTTGGAGGAGAACGTCATTCCATTCATTTTGGGGGAGGAGGTGAAGTTGGTGTGGATTGACGAGCACCCTCTAGCTGACAAGAAGCTGCTCGAAGATTTGGCTGGTGAGCTTAAGAATAGGTTGATGCGAATTGCTGAGGAGAGGGAGGAATCTAGAATCAGGGCTCTCTTTGAGG
>QMQZ01000015.1 GCA_003649145.1 Thermoproteota archaeon | reverse complement strand
GTCAGCAAACCCTCCAGTCGCCATCATAGCCGACATTGACCTAATAATGAAAGCGCCATACAGGCTGCTAGCCAGCGGGTGCGGGGACATCATCGCCAAATTCACTGCAGTTAGAGATTGGAGGTTAGCTCACAAGCTTAGAGGAGAGTATTATGGTGATTATGCGGCATCACTAGCCATCCTCTCGGCAAATCTAGTTGTTAAGCATGCCGAGTACATATCTAGGCGAATGCCAGAGAGCTTAAGGACAGTTGTTGAGGCACTCATAAGCTGTGGAATTGCAATGTGCATAGCAGGAAGTAGCAGGCCATGCAGTGGGTCAGAGCACTTATTCAGCCACGCCCTCGACTTAATAGCTAAGAAGCCTGCACTGCACGGGGAGCAGTGCGGAGTTGGGACTATCATGATGATGTACCTCCACGGGGGGAAGTGGAGGAATATTAGGAAAACCTTGAAGCTTATAGGCGCGCCTACGACAGCTAAGGAGCTTGGGGTCAGCGATTATGAAGTTATTAAGGCGCTGACAATCGCTCATAAAATAAGACCTGAAAGATATACTATACTAGGAGAGTCTGGGCTTTCATGGGAGGCTGCTGAGAGAGTTGCAAGGATCACAGGAGTTATCGAGTAGGAAAATAACTTTGATAAGTGAGAAATGCGCGAAAATCGGCTACAAATTTGTTCATGAGGGTGGAGCTGAAGAGTGTAAAAACTGCCCACTACGGAAAGCTTGCATAGAAAACTTGGAAGAAGGAAGAGTGTATGAGGTTATAGGAGTTAGGAGAAAGAGCCACACCTGCCCACTTCACGGCGAGAAAGTAGTAGTCGTAGACGTTGTGCAGGCGGCGGTTGAAGCTGCTGTGAAGAAGCGTCTGGCAATTGAGGGTGTAATAATATCTTACCACCCCATAGTCTGCGATGAGCCTTGTAGGTTTAAGCTGATCTGTCAGCCTCAGGGCTTAAAGAGTGGAGATAGAGTTAAAATTGAGAAGCTTTTAGAGGAGATTGACTGCCCACTTAATTTCAAGCTTTTGAAGGCTGTTCTTCGGCCGATTTCTTCGACTTCCTCCGAGAAGTAGTTGCTTTAGCGGGTTTTTCACCTTCACGCTTAAAGGTGTACTTCTCCACGAATTTCACTGATGTGACTGATGAGAAGAACTTCTCGATGTCTCTCGCTATTCCACGCTTGGCGAACTG
Source organism: Thermoproteota archaeon (assembly GCA_003649145.1). The sequence continues at coordinate 5,026 of QMQZ01000015.1, read as the reverse complement.
CAGCCCTTCTAGGAAGTATGCTTCTTCGGGCAGCTCTATGGTGACTACTCCGCCTTTAATTTTGACGTCAAACTTCTCTATGGGTACGCGCGGAATTCTTCTGTGAATTAAAGCTAAGATCTTCTCCTTATCGCTCTCCAGCTTCTTCACTATCTTTACGTCGTACACGAGGGTTTTCCCTGCGAGGGGGTGGTTGAAGTCTAGTACTACACGTCCGCCCCCGACGCTCCTGACAATAGCGTAGTTGCCTTCAATTTCAACGCGTATTCCTGGACGTGGAGTTATGCCTCTCCTCGACAGCTCCCTAGCAGGAACTATCTTGACTTTGGATGGATCTCTTGCTCCAAAAGCTTTCTCTGGAGGAAGCTCCACTACTTTTTGCTCGCCGGGGTTCATCTTCATTAATTCCTCTTCAAGCCCATCGAGGATCCATCCCTCTCCAAGCACAACTAGCATGGGCTCGTAGATCTCATCTTCGCGATAGAGCTTCTCCTTCTTTGCAACCTCTTCAATTGTTAAATCAAATATTTCGCCAGTATCCTTCACTTTAGCTACGAAGTCTATCAGTATGAAGTCACCCTTGTTCAGAGGCATGCTATCTCACCACTTAGGCGCGCGACAACATTTAACACAACAGTTAAATTACTTTTTTGGTGTACAGATAGGCGAGTGAAACATGTGCCTCGCAGTTCCTGCTAAAGTGATTTCAGTCAATGGGGATAGGGCAATCGTAGACTTCGGCGGAGTGCAGAGAGAGATACTGGTGACGCTAATCGAAGAGAAGATCTCTCCTGGAGACTACGTCATAGTTCACGCTGGCTTTGCGATTCAAAAGCTCGATAAGGAGACGGCGATATCAATTCTGAAGCTCTGGGAGGAGATATTAAGTAGCTCTTAAGATGGCTTTGCCATCACTTGACTTTGTGAAGGTCTCAGTCGTTATTCGTATTTTAGATTTGACAAGCTCATAGGTTGAGACTGAAAGCCTGTCTCCCTCTACATTTAATATCATGAAGCTTGGAATTAGGGAACCCCCACTACCGCTCCAGCATCCCGTAGCACTTCCAGGGTTTAGTAGTAGAATGTCCTTCACCAGCTTTGTAGAGGCTACGTGAGTATGACCTGAAATTAGGATGTCAACCCCTAATTTTACAGCTAAGGAGTACAGTTTAAGCGGATCTCCTCTAGGATAGATCTGAGCTCCGTGAGTCAGCCCTATCTTGAAGCCCTCTAAGTTGACCATCCTCTCTCTTGGATGATAGGCGAAGAAGTCCATGTTCCCCACAACCCAAACGGTAGTGGCTATGCTTTCCAAGTATGAGAGCACTTTTCTCTCGACGAAGTCTCCTGTAGATAGAATTACGTCGAAGTCGCCTTTGCTGATAATTGGTGTGAACTGTTGGGGTATTGATTTAGCCCTGGTAGGTATGTGAAAGTCTCCTATGACGAGGACTCTCATATACTCTCGCAAAACTATAATATGTCAGGGAGTCATATGTATTTCGCGTGGATGATGAGCTGGCTGAGCGCTTAAAATAATGATGAAAGTTAAAAGCTCTGACACGCCACTAAGCTAGCGCTTCTCTAGCTGCACTGACAGCAGAACCTCGCTTCACGTCGTAGCCTAGGGATATTAGGGCTTCTTCCAACGCTGACACGGTCTTCAGCACCAGCTCCTCCGAGATTATTCCCATGCAGCCAATTCTGATAACCTTCCCCTTAAGAGCCCCCATTCCTCCAGCAATTACCACTCCATGACGCTCTTTCAAGCATCTCCTCAACTCAGCATCGTCAACTCCACTCGCAACTTTAGCTACTATCACAGTGTTTGATCGGACTTCTCTTTCAGGAAATATTTCGAAGCCGAGAGTTTCAAGTGCTGAGTAGAATGCTCTCGCGCATCGCCTATGCCTTTCAAATCGATTTTCTAATCCTTCTTCCACTATCATTTTGAGGGCTTCGTCCAGTGCATAGAGTAGTGGGACGGCTGGAGTGAAGGGCGTTTCATTCTTATCGTGGTATTGCTTCAACTTTATGAAGTCGAAGTAGTAGGTTTTCCTTGAAGTGTTATTCTCAGCAGCCTTCAATGCGCGCTCACTAACTGAGATGAGCGATAAGCCTGGAGGGCAAGCTAGGCACTTTTGACTTCCAGTTATGCAGACGTCTATATTCCACTCGTCAACTGGCAGCTCATCTCCACCTAAAATTGAAATTGCGTCAACGATGAAGAGGAGGTCGTGGCTCCTCGCCAGCTCACCAATCTTCCCCAAGTCTATGCACTTAGCTCCAGTCGACGTTTCATTGTAGACGACTGCTATTGCCTTGACGTCTTCCTCTTCCTCCAAAACCCTTTTAATGTCGTCATATAATGGAGCTGTTCCCCACTTGACATTTATCTCAATTGGCTTTCCACCGTAAACCCTTATACAGTCACTTAGCCGTTTCGAGAAAACGCCGTTCACTGGAACTACCACCTTGTCGTTGGGGGCAACTATATTACTTACAGCGCACTCCACACCGCCAGTTCCTGAAGAGGTGAGTACGAAGACGTCGTTACCCGTCTGGAAGACGTATTTCAGGTTCTCTGAAATTCTCTTGTAGAGCTCGTGAAATTCAGGGCCTCTATGTCCAATTATTGGCTTAGCTATTGCCTTATACACTCGTGGATGCACATTTGTCGGGCCGGGCAGCATGATTAACATTTCATCACCTCGTCATCACGCTTATCTAATTAATGATACTAAAAGCTTATTGTGAGCGAGAAATGAGTGGAATCATAACTTTACTAACTGACTTTGGATCTAGAGACCCGTACGTCGCATCAATGAAAGGAGTTATATTGAGCATCGCTCCAGATGTGAAGATCGTCGACATCACCCATGAAGTAAGCAAGTTCAACGTGAGGGAAGGAGCATTCATCTTAGCGGCAGTCACTCCATACTTCCCAGAAGGAACTGTGCACGTCGGAGTTGTAGACCCTGGAGTTGGCACAGCTAGACGCCCAATAACAGTAATTACGAGGCGAAGCGTATTTGTCGGGCCGGATAATGGGCTTCTAATGCTAGCAGCACATAGAGAGGGCATCTTGAAAGTGGTGGAAATCAGTAATCCCAAGTTCATGTTAAAGCACGTGTCGTCAACATTTCACGGCAGAGACATATTCGCACCAGTAGCAGCGTACATAGCGCGAGGAGTCGACCCTAATGAAGTCGGCGTGGAGGTCGCTGACTACATTAAAATCCCATTTCCTCAACCTGAAATTATGGGTCGGAGAATTCTCGGAGAAGTTGTGTATGTAGATGGTTTCGGCAATGTAGTCACAAATATACCTAAAGAAGTCTTAAGGGAAAAGGGCGTAGAAGTCGGCGACGTAATTAGCGTTAATTTGAAAGGCCAGGTCAAGTTGAAGGTTAAGTTGAGCAGAGCGTATGGAGAAGCTCCAGCTGGCGAAACTCTAGCAGTCGTTGATAGCTTCAATCTACTCGAAATAGCAGTTAACTTGGGGAGTGCAGCAAAAAGGTATGGCGTGAAAGTGGGCGATAGAATTATAGTTGAGCTTTGAATGGAGGCTTGTCCTTTTGCACTAGAGATCTCAACCTCTCTACGCCATTGATGGACTTGATGTACTCTGCTACGCTTCGAGGAACAAGCTCCTCCCAGTTTTCGCCACGTATCATTCTCTGTCTAACCTCCGTTGCTGAGAGTACGTCTCTATTGAAGAATGGAATACTCTGAACCTCAAATCCAGCCTCATAGAATAAGCGTCGAGTTAATGGTTCATTTGAAAATACGACTTCAAACTTAGGTGTGTAGCTAATTACATGTGCAACCCATAATGCGTGAACGCAATTAGTGTCAGGCACGGGGACTATCACGTAACGCTCACAGGGAATTCCAGCCTCCATAAGAGCTAACCGTATCATTTCAATTCGCTCACCAGCAGTGAAGGGGTTCTCCAAGCTATGGCTATACTGAGAACTCCCAAGGACAATTACTAACTCATCAACTCTCTCAAGCACGTACTTTACGCATTCCAAGTGGCCTTTGTGGAAGGGCTGGAACTTGCCTACGTAAGCGCCTCTATGCCACCTGCTCAATTGGCTAACCCCACACATGTAGATTACAGTAATGTATTTTAAATTTAAGAAATTGATGGGGATAAATATATGCAGCGGTTTTTTACTTCATTAGCGATATTAAAGAGCGGAGGGAGATGATTTGGAAATAATTGAAATCGACGGGTCAATTGGTGAAGGTGGAGGGCAAGTACTCAGGACGGCTATTGCACTTTCGGCACTGAGCATGAAGCCAGTTAGAGTTTACAACATAAGAGCTAAGCGGCCTAACCCAGGCTTAAGGCCACAACACATGGAGGGAGTCAGAGCACTAGCAATGCTTACTAGAGCGAAGGTTGAAGGGCTAAAGTTAGGGTCAACAACGCTGACATTTCACCCGACAGCCAGAGCTTCAGGCAGAATCAGTATAAATATAGGTACAGCAGGCAGCATTTCACTCGTTTTACAGGCAATTCTACCTGCCCTAGCATTTTCCCATGGAAAAACAGAAGTAGAAATCACTGGAGGAACAGACGTTAAGTGGAGCCCACCCATAGACTACCTCAAACACGTATTTCTGCCGCATTTAAGTAGGATGGGCTATCACGTAGAAATCCACGTTCTACGGAGAGGACACTACCCTAGAGGTGGAGGAAAAGTACGCGTGATCACTGAGCCAGTTAGGGAGATAAAGCCAATCACAGCTGTTGAGCTAGGTGAAATCGTCAAAGTAGAAGGAATATCTCACTGCGTAAGACTCCCCAGGCACGTTGCTGAGAGACAAGCCAGTGCAGCCGCTTCATTTCTCAAAAAAGCAGGATTCAACAATGTAAGCATAAGTGTAGAATGGTATAGACCTGAGGAGGACAGGCACTTGGGGCCGGGTAGCGGGATAGTGCTCTGGGCTAAGAGCAGTAAAGGAGCGATAATAGGATCAGACGCTCTCGGCGAACCTAGGAAGAGAGCTGAAG
>QMQZ01000014.1 GCA_003649145.1 Thermoproteota archaeon | reverse complement strand
TCCATGAGGAAGATGGGCCCTCTTGGGAAGTTGCTGAAGCTCATACCGGGATTGAGCTTTTCTCTTCCAGAGGGGTTTGAGGAGGTTACAGAGGATAAGTTGAAGAAGTTTGTAGCGATAATGCAGTCCATGACTGAGGAGGAGCTCACTCATCCTGAAATTATTGATAGGTCTAGGATGAGGAGGATAGCTATAGGGTCTGGGACTACTGTTAGGGATGTGAGGGAGCTTTTGAATCAGTATAAGGCTATGAGGAAGATGTTTAAGCAGTTCAGGAGGAGGGCTAGGCACTTTAGGCAGTTTAAGGGCGGCATTTGGGGGTCTTGACATAAGGGAGTTTATTGTTAAGTTTAACTTCTCATCTGATGAGGCTTTGAAGAATTTCTTCCCCACGGTGTCGAGCAGCATTTCAGCTGCACTGCTGATTTCTCATGGATTGAGGTTTGACACCAAATTGACTCTATTTTTCAGTGATCAAATTTTCCTGAGATTTGAGCCTCGTAGATTGAGGTACTTGCGTCCAGATGAGCAGTCTACCTTTGGCATAGTGAAGAGGGCGATTTTAATTGCGAGTAGGCGTGACCTTCCAAGAGCTAAGGAGTCTACTCCAGGAGTTTTCGCTGGTAAGGGTAGTTTCGCTGATTTTTTGAAGGGTGGCTTGAAAATAATGTACTACGACTTGAAGGGAGCTGATCTAAGGTCTATTTTAATTCCCCGCGACTTCAAGTTGGTGATTGGGTATCCAAGCCTACTTGACGAGGATTTGTCCTTGCTCTCTAAGTATGGCGCGAAGCCGGTTAGGATAAGCGTTTCATATAGGAACCCAGCAAGTTTAATTGTACTGTTCAACAACTACTATGACCGCACTCTTCTCGAGAAGAGGTGAGCGCATTGAGTGTAATCGACATTAGTGTAGAAATACTCAAGAAGTACTGCCTCTGCGACAACTGCCTTGGGAGGCAGTTTGCGCTTCTAGTTAGAGGTGTGAGTAATGCTGTGAGGGGCTATTCGATAAAGTTGACTTTGGCTATGAATGCTCATAAGTTAATTAGGGATGAGGATGAGGAGCGAGGGGTGAGCCTACTTAAGATTTTAACTGAAAATGGTAGGTTTGAGTTGGCAGCCCATATTCTCGAAAAGCTCGGCTACTCTCCTCCTTCCCCAGGAGTTTGCTATATTTGCGGAGGGATATTTGATAGGCTGGAAGAGATTGCAGGTGAGGTGGTTAAGCGCCTCTCGGATTACGAGTTTTCAACCTTCCTTATAGGATCGAGAATTCTGGGTGAAATTGCTGAGAGGGAGGATTTGCTTCGCTCTGAATTTAACCTAAATTTAGGGGAGTCTTTTAAGTCGGAGTTTAACCGTGAGCTTGGAAAGCTCGTCCAAAAACTTACTGGCAAGGACGTCGACTTCACTTCGCCAGACATCGTCGCCGTAGTTGACTTGGTCGATGGGGGTATTGAAGTTAAGCCTAGCCCACTCTTCATTTACGGTAAGTATAGGAAGCTTGTCCGAGGAATTCCGCAGTGCACTTGGATTTGCAGTAACTGTAGAGGTAAGGGTTGTGAGAACTGCAATTTTACCGGTAAAAGGTACCCGACTTCTATTGAGGAGATAGTGGCAAAGCCTACTCTCGAGTTTACTGGTGGGAAGTCTGTCGTTTTTCATGGTGCTGGTAGGGAGGATGTTGATGCTAGGATGCTTGGTAGTGGGAGACCTTTCGTGATTGAGGTTAAGGAGCCGAAGAAGCGATTCATAGACTTGAAGGCTCTTGCAGAGGAGATCAATCGGAGGGCTGAGGGTAAAGTGGAGGTTTTCGACTTGCGCTTTTCAAGTAGGCAGGAGGTTAAGAGGTTGAAGGCTCTCTCAGCTATAGCTGAGAAGACCTATAGAGCTCTAGTTGAGGTTGATGGTGAAATTGGCGAGGAAGACTTGAAGAGGCTCGAGGAGTTCTTCAGGAATAGGGAGATTAGGCAGAGAACTCCACTTAGAGTTCTTCACAGGAGAGTCGACAAGGTTAGAGTTAAGCGGGTTTACGAGTTGAAGGCTAAGCTGATCAAGCCTAACCTGCTGGAGTTAACAGTTAAGTGTCAAGGTGGGCTATACGTGAAGGAGCTCATTAGCGGGGATGAGGGAAGAACTAGGCCCAGCGTCTCGGAGGTGCTGGGAGTGCCGGCCAAGTGCGTTGAGCTCGACGTGATCTACGTTTCTGAAGTCGTCTAGTTGTGGAAGTATTTATTAGTTTGACTTTTTAAAACACTAGCAGTGAAATTTTCGATTGGTAAATTGGAAGTTCGGGTGGTTGATCGTGGTAAAACACTCTCATGGCTATAGGAGTAGGACGAGGAAGCGGCTGAGAAAGAAGCCTAGAGAAAGAGGCTTGTTCCCACTCAGCAGAGTAATGTACCCGTATAGGGTTGGGGAGAAGGTTGCCATAATAATTGACCCCAGCGTCCATAAGGGTATGCCTCACAGGCGCTATCATGGCAGGGTGGGAGTAGTAGTTGGGAAGAGGGGTAGAGCGTACCTCGTTGAAATCTACTTGGGCGAGAAGAAAAAGATGCTAATAGTTAGGCCTGAGCACATGCGCCCTCTCGCTGTTGAGGCTAAGTAGGGGGTTTGCTTGTGCCTAAGAAGATCGTTGAGTGTAAAGAGGCAACTATCTCAGCAGTCAAGGAGTTTCTAGAGAAGCTTAAGGAGAGTGTTGAGCTCTCTCCAATGCAGAGGGTTACCCTGGACTACGCATCTAAGTTGGCTAAGCTCCCTTCAGAGAAGGCTGAAGCCCTCGTTTCCAAATTGGTGGAGGAGTTTAAGCTTTCTAGGTTTACTGCAGTTCAGATTGCTAATATTCTGCCTCAGACGATTGAAGAGCTCCGAACTCTATTAGTTGTTGAGGGCAGGATCTTCCTCACGTCTGAGCTGGAGAAGATGCTTAGTATAATTAAAGAGTTTTCTGAATAGATTATTTGGAGGTTGAATTGTGAGAGAATTTTCTCACTCTTATAGGGATAGAGGTTACTATGAAGAGTATGCTTATGTCCTCGACTTCCTCCCTCATGGCCACCCACTCGAGTCTACGCCTCTATTTAGGAGGGAGCCTATAGCGCAGGTTATAGGTGAGACTTACTTCACTCTGCTTGAAGTCGTCCCTAAGCCTGGAGTTTTCCTGCATCCTGGAGAGCGTGTTTTCATCGGTAAGGGTGAGAGGGATAAGATTGCTCGAGTTAGGAGGAGGATATCCTACGACGACCTGACTATTTCAGCTAGAGATGAGCTCGTCAATGTTCTTGAGGTGATAGTTTCTAAGCAGGAGAAGCGCTTCGTGAATTTCTTTAATAACGTTGGGGCAATAACTACGAGGCTTCACGCGCTTCAGCTACTTCCCGGAATTGGGAGGAAGTTGCTTTGGATGATTTTGGATGAGCGCAAGCGTAAGCCCTTTGAGAGCTTCGAGGATATTAAGAAGAGGACTAAGATTCCAGATCCCAAAAAGCTGATAGTTAAGCGCATCATTATGGAGCTTAGCGGTGAGGACAAGTATAAGTTGTTTGTTAAGTGATGGGTTGTTATGGCTAGTTGCATGGGAAGTTTACTTGCTGAAACTAAGCGTATATTGAGGCTCTTCAACATTAGACCTAGGAAGAAGCTTGGCCAGAATTTTGTCGTCTCTCGTAGGCTCATAGAGGATTTGATATCGTTTTCCTCACTTTCTAATCATGACGTCGTCCTTGAAATTGGAGCTGGCATCGGCTCTTTAACTCTAGCGCTTGCCGACGTCGCTAGGAAGGTTTTTGCAGTTGAAGTTGACTCTCGCCTGGTTAAAGTGCTGAAGTGGCGCTTAAAGGATTATGATAACGTAGAAGTAATTCAAGCTGATGCACTTGCCATAGAATTTCCTGTTGTTGATAAGATCGTGTCTAACCTTCCATTTAGCATATCATCTCCACTTACTTTCAAGCTGATTGAAGAGCCTAAATTTAGGTTTGCAGTGCTAACTTATCAGAAGGAGTTTGCGGAGCGCCTCGTCGCTAAGCCAGGTACGCACCAGTATGGTAGGTTGACAGTCGCTGTTGGCTTATTTGCAGAAGTGGATTTGCTGAGGTACGTGTCGAGGAACTGCTTTTACCCTCCTCCTGATGTCGATGCAGCTGTTGTTAAGTTGACTCCTAAGAAGCTTGAGTCTCCTAGTGAGGTTGAGGAGTTTTTGCTCGAGTTGCTGAAGTGGCTTTTCTCTCAGAGGAATAGGAAGTTGAGGAGCCCCCTCCTTCACTACTTGACTAAAGTTAGGGGGTTGAGTGCTGAGGAGTGCAGTGAAGTTGTCCGTGTAGTTCCCTACATGGAGGTTAGAGTGAGAGATTTAACTCCTAGGCAGTTTATTGAGATTGCTGACGTGCTATTTAGGAGGCTAAGAATTATTGAGGGAAGTGAGCTTTCTGGATAAGAACTTCATTGTGTTTCGTGAGGTTTATGAGCCTTCAGATGACAGCTTCATGCTTGCTGAGGCAATAAAAAGCGTGGCTTCAGGTGATTTTGAATTGAGCTTGGATGTTGGTTGTGGCTGCGGCATTTTGACTTTATTTTTGTCGGAGAAGTCTAGGTTTGTTGTTGCTGTTGACGTTAATCCTATTGCTGCGAGGAATGCTGAGCTCAATGTTAGTCGAGGTGGGGTTAAGCATAAAGTTCAAGTTTTAGTCGGCAACCTGCTCTCTCCATTTAAGTCTAAGCCCATATTCGACTTGATCGTGTTTAATCCTCCATATCTGCCTGAAGATGAGTATGACTCTCTTGTTTCTGAGAAGGTGAAAGCTGCTTGGAGTGGGGGTAGGGATGGGAGGAGGGTTATTGACGCCTTTCTATCCACTTTTCATCAGGTGCTTAAGCCTGGAGGTATTTTAATGCTCGTTCAATCTTCACTTTCAAATTGCGATTTAACTCTTAGGAGGTTGGAGGATTTGGGTTTTGAGGTTGAAGTGGTTTCTGTTAAGCACTTCTTTTACGAGTCCCTCTATGTCATTAAGGCTGTGAAGAGGTGAGTTGAATTGGTGGAAGTCTACGTTATTTTGGTTGAGCCTGAGTGTGCTGGTAATGTTGGGTTCATCGCCAGAGTGATGATGAACTTCGGCTTCAAGAATTTGGTGATCGTCAACCCCAAAGTCGAGTTGGATGGTGATGCTAGAATTTTTGCATCTCATGCTGTTGAAGTTTTGGAGAATGCTGTTGTAGTTGACTCTTTTGATGAAGCTATTTCTCTAGTTGACTTTGCTGTTGGAACTACGAGTAGGATTGGCGGTGACTACAATGTTTTGAGGGTTCCAATTACTCCGAAAATGCTTGTGGAGCGCATTTTCGACTTTAAGGGGCGGGTTGGACTGGTTTTCGGGAGGGAGAGTATAGGGCTTACTAATGAGGAGTTGGCGAGCTGCGACTTGATAGTTACAATTCCAGCTAGTGAAGCTTACCCTGTTCTTAATGTTTCCCACGCAGTTGCAATAATTCTCTATGAGCTATTCACGTATAGGCGAAAATTTGGTGCTGGTAGGTTTAGAGAAGCTTCGAGGGTTGAGAAGGAGATGTTGATTAAGTACTTTGAGGCTCTTCTTGAAGCTATAGATTATCCTGAGCATAAGCGGAGTATTGCGCACTTAATTTTCCGCCACGTTATTGGAAGGGCATTCATTTCTGGGAGGGAGGCTTACACTCTCATGGGCGTCTTTAGGAGTGCACTAATTAAGCTTGGAGCGAGTTTACCTTAATGGTATTCGGGTGACTTCCAGCCTATCTGCTGTTGGGTACTCCTCTACTATGAATATTTTAAGGTTGTATGGTAGCTCTGCTGAAGCTATGCTGATTGCAGCTTCAGTTGTTGTTTCAATTCTCTGCTTCTCCTCATTTACAATTACTAGGTCGCTTGGGATGCTGAGCTCTTCAATTATCTTCCTCCTGATTTCTTCTAGGTTTCCTTCAGCTTCTATTACGCCTTTGGTGAGTAGTCCTTCATCTGTGATTTTTTCGTGCTTTAGTGCTACTTGTGCTGCTCTTCTTCGAAGCCTGTTTTTCAGCTGTACTTGGTCTTTAAGTCTGCTTGGGCAGTAGTGGATGTTGAGGTTGGTGTTTTTGGCGGCCCACTCGAGTATTTTGATTGCTTCTTCTTCGCTTCCTTCTACTGCTGCTAGGCTTCCGTTTTTGAGCTTGTATCCGCGAAGCTTTAGGTTTATTGCGTTTGTTGGGGTGAATTCCAGCTCGTTTATGTTTACGAAGTCTACTTTCATTGCTTCAATTGCCTTCAACTTCCTCTTTAGCTTCTCTGCCTCTCCTGGTATTGCTGGCACTTCTACTCCAGTGGTTAGTCCTGCTTTTTTGGCTATCAGTACTTTTCTCCAGTCCTCATTTCTTGTTGGGTGTATTCTTATTTCGTCTAGCCCTGCTTTTTTGAGTAGCTTCGCTTTTTCGATGGTTAGGTTTATGGCGTTGGTGTATAG
>QMQZ01000013.1 GCA_003649145.1 Thermoproteota archaeon | reverse complement strand
CTTATGAACCTTCGACTTGTGAGCGTGACCGTGAACTACCACTGTGGGAGACTGTGAGGCAATAACTTTCTCCATTTCCCTACAGCCCATTTCAGGCCATATAGCCTTAACCTCCCCAATCAACGTCCTATAAGTAGGAGCGTAGTGAAGTAGGAGAATTGTGAAGTCGCAGTCAGCCAACCTGCTTAATAGCTGACCTATGAGTGAAACCCTTTTACGGTAGATCTCCTCTATACCCTTAATGTTCTTCAACTGCCACCTAGTAGGCCTATCCAAGCTCCCCCTACTTCCAACCACACCTAGAGAGTAGCCCTTGACCTCAAGTTTTATGATTTCGTCTTGAAGCCAAGTAACCTCATCGCCATAATTAGCCCTCAACACCGGAATGCACTCGTCGTACTCCTCATTTCCAAAGCAAGCAATTATCCGACCATTGTAAACCGAACGGACTAGCTTTAAAACCCTCTCAAACTCGCTGACTCTACCCTTAAAAATCATGTCGCCTGCAAATAGGAATAAGTCAATGTCATCTGGAAGCCTTGAAAGCGCATCTTCAAATTGCAGGATAAATTTGGGGGAGTGAACGTCTGCAGTTGCAGCTATCTTGATTCTGCTCAATTCCCCTAACCTTTCCCAGACTCCACCTTCAAGTACTTCTCCAGCGGCTCGCCAATAACGATGCCCTTCCCTGGAACTATTTCAAAGGTGTATATCGTCATGTCGACTGGAGACCACCTCATCTTCCTCACGTATATCGTCCTGACGAACCTTCCACCAACTCTCTGAATCCCTAAAACTATTATTCCAGAAGCCAAGAACTCTTCAACTCCATACCTGCTCAGCGAAGATGAGCCAGTAGGAATGTCGCATGTGACGACGGTCGTGCAGCCAAGCTGCTCCTCCAAGTAAGACACTATCTCCCTAACGTACTCTCTAACCCACAGCAGGTCTCCGACTCCTTGTGCGAGAGCTGAAATCGGATCTAGTACCAGCCTACTTACTGGTACGTTCCTAGTGTACCTTGCTATAACGTCAATGAACGCCTTTGACTTCTTGCCGTGCTTCAAATCTTCAGTCCTCAACCTAATTTCAAATGGAATTAATCGCCCCTCCTTGACGTACCTGTTCAAGTCCCAGCCAAGGTTAGTAACTCCACTAAGCACGTTTTGAATTCGATCGTCAAAAGACACATAAACGCAGTACTCACCATTCTTCAAGCCGTGAATCAAGTACTGAATAGACATTATCGTCTTGCCAACTCCAGTCTCACCTGCAATCAAGTACGTCCTACCCTTAATGAAGCCCCCACCGATCAGCTCGTCAAGCTTAGGTATTCCAGTTGGAATTCTATCCAGCATGCTGACACCCCAATTAAAGCCACTTACTACAAAATATCCTACAATAAAAATTTAACCATTTACGTTAAATGGTAAATTGGCGGATGAAGAACCTCACAAAGTTGAGCTTAAGCAATGATACTCGACGGGCGAACTGACGCCAATCATTTTAACTCAGCACTTAGTCTATCAATTTTCTCTGAATATAAAGCATCTCATTATACGTAGACTCTAAAGCTTCAATTAAAGACGATTTAACACCCCTACCATAAGCATCCTTCAACATCTTTATAGTCAACCCCCTAGGCGTTATAACTCGATTTCTAAGCTCGCTCGCTGAAAGCACACCTAGCGACTTAACTGTACCCTCAAATAACTTGAAGACAGCTCTCCTAGCCACATGCTCAGGAATGCCTATAGCCATTGAACCAAGAATGAAGGCATCAATCAACTCTGCAACCAACGCAGGTCCACAGCCAGATATAATAGTTAAAGCGTCAAGCACATGCTCTTCAACCCAGACAACTTCCCCAAGCACTCTGAACAAATCCTCTACTGCACGTTCAATTTCATCACTATAAGCTACATCTCTACTTAAAGCTGTGAATGAACTATTTGAAAGAGCACTTATATTCGTCATCGCTCTAAACAATACAACATCATCACCCAATCTCCGCCTAAACCACGAAAGCGGAATCAAAGCCACCATTGAAATTAGCACTTTACAATGAAGCAAGTCACCGACTTCACGTAAAACATCAAATACCTGACTTGGCTTTACACATAAAAGCACCAAATCATACTGTTCAACTAGCAATCTATTGTTAAAGGTGATTTCAACACCACTTCCTTGAAAGTAATTCAATAGATCATCTCGCCTATGTCGAACTGAAGCTAAAACTTTAAGATTTGTACAAGAAGTCAACCCTGAAGCAATAGCTCTCCCTAGATGCCCTAACCCGATAATTCCAATTTTACCAATCTGGAATCAAGGCACCTCACCTAAACTACAGAAACAATAAGGAAATTTGAACTAAATTTATAGTTTGCCATGCAACGTAATGCACGAATCACGTTATAGAACAATTTAAAAACCTTAAAACAACTATTAGAAGAGGGAAATTATGGTCGACGTTACTAGAATAGAGGAATTAAAAAAGCGCGGTGAATTAGTTGTTGAAGCACCACTAGAAGTTCTACGCGAAGCTGCGAAAATAACCCTTGGAGTCTCAGTGAAGGAAATAAGAGAAGACAATAAGATAATATTCACCTATGACAGCCCGGTATGCCCACCAAGAATAATACTGACGGAAATCGAGCCCGGCAAGTACCACGTAATATCATCAAATAAGTGCTCAATTCCAGACTGCCCCTACTGGGAAAGCTGCGCGAGGTCGGACACTGAGAGGCTGAGGATATTTGAAATAGTCATCAAGAAGCTACTTGGAGAGAAGAAAATCTTAGAGTCAAGGTATGAGTGGCTGCCGGAGAGAGTTAGAGAGGAAGAGCTTGAAAAGCTGATTGATAGGATGATAAGAAGGCCAAAACCTGAAGAGCTATAGTGGAAGTGATCAAGATGCCCTGCATGGTTATCGTCGGAGGCTTCTTCGGAGATGAAGGAAAAGGCAAGGTAGTATCATACCTAGCTATAAAAGACAAGGTAGACCTAGCAGTTAGGACAGGCTCAGTAAACGCAGGGCACACAGTATTGTGGAAGGGAAGAAAGTACAAGTTGAGGATAATTCCAAGCGCATTTGTATATGAAAAGTGCAGGTTACTTGTAGGTGCAGGAGCAAATGTGAACGTCCAGATATTCTTGAAGGAAATAGAGGAAACAAACTGCAAGAATAGGGTTGGAGTCGACTTCCAAGCCTCGATAATAGAGGAGAAGCACATAGCCGAAGACCGAGGAGACGCCCACCTAGCCAAGAAGATAGGCACGACAGGGCAAGGAGTCGGGCCAGCAATAGCAGAGCGAGTCAGGAGGAAAGCCAAGCTGGCCAGAGACATACCAGAACTCAAGCCATACCTAACCGATGTTGCACTCGAAGTCAATGAAGTAATAGATAGAGGAGGCAAAGTCATTCTCGAAGGAACCCAAGGCACATTCCTATCCCTATACCACGGCACATACCCATACGTAACTGGAAGAGACACCACAGCCCCAGCAGTTTGTAGCGAAGTCGGAGTAGGTCCAACAAAAGTGGACGACGTACTCATAGTATTCAAAGCATACGTAACACGAGTAGGAGCAGGACCCCTACCAGGAGAGCTAAGCCCAGAAGAAGCAGACAGAAGAGGCTGGACAGAAATAGCGACAGTAACTGGAAGGAGAAGGAGAGCAGCACCATTCAACTTCGAGCTAGCTAGGAGAGCAGCCATGCTAAATGGAGCGACGCAAATAGCAATAACCAAGCTCGACATACTATTCCCAAACTGCGCAAAAGCAAGAGAATACGACCAGCTAAGTGAAGAAGCTAAGAAATTCATAAGCGAAGTAGAAGAAAAAGTAGGAGTGCCAGTCACAATAATAGGAACTGGAGAAGACGTATACGACACAATCGACTTAAGGGAAAAGAAGATGAAGAAGAAATGAAGCGAGCATACCCAGACAAGCCGATAGTAGGAGTTGGAGCAGTAATAATCGACGATAAAAACAGAATACTCCTTGTCCGAAGAGCAGCACCGCCAGGAGAAGGACTATGGGCAATTCCAGGCGGATTAGTGAGGCTAGGAGAAAAGCTGAAAGAAGCTGTTAAGAGGGAAGTCAAGGAAGAAACAGGCTTAGAAGTTGAAGTTGAAGGTCTAGTAGACGTATTCGAAGTCATCGTAAGAGATGAAGTTGGGAATATAAAATTCCACTACGTAATAGTAGACTACCAAGCCAAAGTTGCTGGAGGAAAGTTGAAGGCATCAACAGACGCGCTGGAAGTCAAGTGGTTCTCAGCTGAAGAAATTAAAAAGGTGAAGACGACGAAAACCACTGGAAAACTTCTTGAAAAGCTGATTTCAATTGGAAAAATAAAATGAAAGGCTAGGTAGACCGCTGAATTAGCCAGTTTAACTAAAGCTGTAGAGGGCGTTGAATAGCAGTTTAAATGTGCCGTGAGTTTGAGCTCTGAACTGAGGCCTAAACGCCATTAGCACTATCCTTCCATCGCCATACTTAGCTGAAATCATAGCCGGCTTCCTGCTCAAGTAATTCTCCCCGATAAGCCAGCCGCTCTGCATTATGTCCCTCTCCGGATAGGATAGTACAACCTCGTATAGGTCGTTATTATAGTTCGGCAGTATCTGCAGAACCGGACTGTAGTGAAATAGCACGTATGCTCTCCTCGGCATTCCATATCCTAGCGGGTGATTCACGTCAACATTGACTTTCAGCATCGAGCCTGGGCAGAAGAACTCCTTGGGCTCAAGCTCCAATGACAAGTCCTTAATTGGCAGCTTGAAAGCGTTTATCACGAACTCGCAAGACCTATTGAAGACAACGACCACTCCGCCATTATTGACGAATTCCTTCAACTTTTCAACACCCTCCTTTCCAAGCCCACTCCTGTACTCTGGAGGTATTGGAGGGAGGACGAATGGTCGCTTAAGCCTTTTAGTGAGCTCCTCCTCGATGTTCTCCCCAGTTATTATGCATGGATAGTCATTGGCAAAGATTAGGACGTCAACCTTCTCAGAAAGCTTTCCACCAAGTATGTCCTTATCCATTATAACCTTGTATGGGAAGCCGTACTGCTCAAGAAGCCACCTAGTCCATCCCTCATCTATATTGCCGCCGTAATATCTCTGATAAATCCCTATTCTCAGTAGCTTCAACTCCACAAGTTTAGCTTTCAGCTCCTCATCAATGCGAATAAACTCTACATGAAATCTGCCGCTTGCCTCCTGCAGCTTACTAATAATTCCATGCTGATTTGGAATGAAGAAGGAGCCTACAGGAAGCTGAACTCCATTAAAGTTTAGAGGTTCAGTCAGCCTGTAGACCTTAAACCCAGAAGCGAGTAGCAAGTTCACCGCTGCATAGCTGTCGTTGTACCTGCAGTTAAGCAAGTAGCCAAACTTCGACTCAGAAACCTTAAACTTCGGATACTCAACTTCAATAACTCTCTCAAACTCTCCATCAAACTTTTCATCCACAGCCTCTACCTTGACGCCCATGTAGTCTGGCAAAGTGTAAGTAGCAACGTCATATGGCTTAATTGGAGTGCCATCCCTAGCTCTAGTCCACTCATTATCAGGGTAAATCGTCTTTTCCAAAACATACTTGACGAATGCCCTCGCTGGCTGCGCCAAGAAGATGACGTGCGTTCCAGCTGGGAAAATCCTATCCCCAACCTTAAACTCTTTCTTAGCCCTATGAACCTCAATGTCCAATCTCAAGAAAACTTCAACTAACTTAAGGGCGGTGAGCGGGTCATGCTGATCTAGTGGAATTATGAAGGCGTAAGGCGGCTCCCTCAACCCCCTCTCAATATTCCTCATAGCCTTGACGTACATGTTCCTCAAAAGAACTTCCCTGAGCTTAGCTGCAAGCTCAAGCGCAGCCAAGTTAGAGATCTTCTGCTGCCTAACTATGTCCCTTAATCTCCACCAACCTCCAGGCCATGGATTTGGAAAGCTCATTTGAGGCCTATCAGCAGCTCTACCCCTATGGCCAGTCAACTGGTGAGGATGAATGTAAATTGGAGTGGCAATCTTCACAGTAGCAGACTCGGTGAGCATCCCCACAATATTGAGGAAGTTAGCCAAGTTTAAGAACGAGGCAGTCCACTCAGCCGTAAATGGCGGGCCGCCTTCAACCCCTTTAATGCCTTCCTCCTCAAGCCTGACAGCCATGTAACCTCCAAACATCTGATGCTCTCTCCAAAGGAGTGGATCTACTTCAGGGCTTATGGGGTCATACCATGGAGGAATGTAAAGCCTAGCACCATAACTCCCCATGTGATGATTATCTATGTAGGCTTGAGGCTTCCAATCCCTATAAACAACTTTAGCGAACATTTGAGACTCCTTTTGAGTAAGCATGTAGGCGTCCCTATTATTGTCGTGGCCGCAGTACTTGTGGTACAGCCATGGAGGAGGAGTGCCTTCATACTCAGTTCCAATCCACTTGTTATACCAGTCCACAACCATTATTTGGCCGTCTGGATTGAAGCAGGGAAAGAGCAGAAGTATCACGTTATCTAAAATCTCCTTCACTCGACTATCCTCGCTAGTTGCAAGCTCGTACGCAAGCTCACAAGCCATTTGAGTGCCGCCAACTTCAGTTGCATGCAAGCTATTCGTTATAGCTACAACAGCTCTGCCCTCCTTCACCAGCCTGTCAACCTCATCTTTAGACAAGCCCCTTGGATCAGCTAGCTTACGTGAAATCTCCCTGTACTTCTCAAGGTTAGCCAAGTTGCTTGGAGAAGAAATGTAAGCTAATATGAACGGATTACCCTCAGTGGTTTCACCTAGCTCCACAACCTTCACTCTATCCGACTTTTCTCCCAGCAACTTGAAGTACTCGACTATTCTATCCCACCT
>QMQZ01000012.1 GCA_003649145.1 Thermoproteota archaeon | reverse complement strand
GTTATTAATAGGTTTTAGCAAACAGAAATTGGTGGTAGGGTCATGTCTAGAAGAAAGCGTAGAAGAGAGGGCGTAATGCCAGTAACTGGTGCAGGTTTAATACGCTTTTTCGAGGAAGAAGTGAAAGGATTGAAGATTAGTCCCATTCACGTCATTATAATGGCTATCGTGTTAATGGCATTCGCAATACTTGGAAACTTAGGTTTTCTGCAGTTTCTCAGATAGCTGCAATATAATTGAAGACCCAAATTTTAGCCTTTTCAAGTCTTCTTCTGACAACTTCTCCACGGATATATCTTGACCATCATAAGAAGGAATTATCATGCTGACACCTAATGGATCTTCAATTATTAATGTAAAGGGCAACTTTCCTTGACTGGCTAGCTCTAGTTTATTAAGAACATCGCCGCATCTTCTTTTTTCATTTTCATCATCTGACAATATGAAAAGGCTCTTGACTGCGTCTTTTATTCGTTCTAGTACACCTTCAACATTAGTGATAAAACCTTGCGCAACTGGGCCTGGCTCGATAATTGCACCTAATTCTGGAATTCGAATTGTCCCACTACTTGAGCGCACGACTTTAGCATATAGATCTTCTTGCCTTCTAACTTTGAGTACATATCTTGAAGGCTCTCTAAATTCAAGTGAAAAAACATCAGAATGCCTATATCCACAATTAGAGCACTTCCAAGAAGCCATTATTATTTTTCCAAAAAATGGTATTTCGCTATGAGCTTCAATAAACTCAAGGGTACGCTTACCGCACACAGGGCAGTTCAGTACTTTGAGCCACTCTGGCAATATACTTGTCAACTTAAGGACACCAGAATATAGTTAAGGAAGCTCACTTAAAAGAAATTCTAAAGTTAGGTGGAAAAAATGCAAGCCTCAGAGCAAATTGCAAGAAGATACAAGCTACTCTTTAGCTTACCATCACTTAAAACCATAATAATTAAAACGGCAATTTACAGCACATCGTTTGGAGTAGTAACTGAGCTTGCTAAGGTAGGTATTATAGGTGAGCAGACGCTTAGAGTAGGCTTGCTTGTCGGAATTTTCTATTACTTGATTCCAGCACTAATTTCAACACCACTAACAGCAGTAATAGTGAGGCGAAAAGTTCTAACAATTAGGCGACTAGCTGGACTAGCATTATACAGCGTTCTTTTTGCAGGCATTATTCACATCACAGGAGTCACACTATCGGTGCTGATTAAAAATCCGAGAATAGAAGAAGCGGCGATACTTTTGAGCTGTGGAGTTATGCTATCATCAAGATATCTTGCAATTAGAGCTCTAGAAGAAGATAAAGTAGGGGTATTACTAGGCGCACTTACACAACCACTATTCAGCATTCTCACCGCGTTATACTTCTTGAGAACACTTGAATTTCATGATTTATTACCAACTCTCGCAAGGTTAGTTTATGTTACAGGTTCACTCACCATCAGTTCATGGTGCCTACTGGAAGCAATAGATTCCCGCGTATCCAAAAGTGTAGGCATTAGCGGTACAAGGCTATTTAGAGCATTCATACAAAATTGGCTAACAGGAAGAAAAGAAACGTTAGAACACATACTAAGTGAACATGCAAATAAAAAAGACGTGGAAATAACGGGCATAGTATTTTTCTCTAAAGAGGATGCGAAGCCAAAATACGCAATGATCATACCCTCCTTCCACTTCGGCCCGTTTAGAAACATAGGGAGTAGCCAATTGCCATCAAGGATAATAGAAGTCCTTTTGGAAGAAGGTATTATAGCGGCAGTCTTACATGGAGCTTCAAGCCATGAAGAGGACTTAACAAGTGAAGAAGATTGCCATAAAGTTCTAAATGCAATAAGGAAAATGGTGAAAAAAGTCAAGCCCAAAACACTAACCGCAACTCCAGTCATGAAAGCAAAGCAAGGAAGAGCAACAGCGTATTGTCAATGCTATGGAGATACAGCATTAATAATAATCACCCGAGCACCTAGACTAACGGAAGACCCACCTAAGTGGGTTGAAGAAAAAATAAATCGTGAAGCAAGAAAACTGGGACTTAAAAGAGCGATAGTAATCGATGCACATAACAGCATCAACGACACAGAAACCTTAAACACCAATGATTATGAAGGGCTAGTTGAAGCAGCCAAAAAAGCCTTGAAAAAAGCGATAGCAGCAGGACGCCACCCATTAAAAATTGGAATAGCACAAAGGGAAATAACAGAGTACACTGAAAAACAGGGAATAGGAAGGGGAGGAGTAATAGGAACAATTATTGAATGCAGTGGAAAGAGGTTTGCAGCAATAATATTTGACGGAAACAATATGATACCAGAATTCAGAGAAAAAGTCTTGCAAGCACTTAAGTCTATGGGGCTAGAAGAAGCAGAAGTGCTAACTACAGACACGCACAGCGTAAATGCATTAACAACAGTAGCTAGAGGCTATCATCCTGTAGGCGAATTAGTGAGCCAAAGTAAGCTCATAGAGTACGCAACTGAAGTAGCAAGAGATGCACTAGAAAATCTATCAGATGTTGCATACACGATAGAATCAGTAACCGTCCAAGAAGTGAAGGTTCTAGGCGAAAACCTCTTACAGAAGATCTCTCAGGCAATTGAGATATCTTTGATAACTGCTAAACAAGTAGCAGTTATCGCATACTCCTTAGCAATTGTGACATCCGTCTTAATACTTTTAATCTAAATAAATATTTAAGTTTGAATAAAAATAAAATAATAAAATGTTAAATATTTTGTTAATATTTTAACCAAAATAAAAAGTATTAAACAACAACCCCTTCCACATTCACTCACCATCAACTGATGGTCTGATGAAAACCACATCCGCACCCTATCGAATTCAGAATTACAGTGATAAAACTGGAAAGATACCTCTAGGCCTAGGCAAAACTTATTGGCGTGACAAACTCTTTGCTAAACTGCATTATAGACATGGTTTTCAATCTGAGCCGTAGCTATATACAGAGTTAGTAGCAGGTAGTGTAACCGAGATAGCAATACCAGTGAACCTAAGTGTACAGCCCCGCGTAAATTGAATTTTTTCTGATTCAGAGTGGATCACCATCAACTGATGATACTAAACAGAGCAGCATCAGGATTATTCCGGTCAATTCGGATTATAGCGAAAATCACACCTAAGTTTATGGGGATGCAGAATTCAACAGAAATGCATAAAAATCATGGACGTTATGTATATTTCTGACGCTCTACTCAGAGTCATTAACCATTAATTGATGGTCTTAAAAGTGTGATAATGTGACTATTGTGATGTGATTTGTGTCACGTTATCAATAAATTAATGTTGGTATTTTAATGAAGCTGCGAATGCTTGGCCAAGTGAAATTCCTCCATCTCCTGGGGGTACTGAGCGATGTCTTAGTAACTTGTAGCCATTCTTGCGAACTTCATTTTCAATAGTTGACACTATTAGATCATTAACTGCCGCCCCTCCCGATATACCTATGAGATGGGTGTCTACGCTTTCAGCTACTTGTATAGCGGCTTCTGCAAGGGCTTTTGCTAAAGATCTATGGATTTCTCTGGCAATTATATTTGCAGGGATTGTTTCTTTAGATTCTATTAGGTTTATGACTTGTCTCAGTAGATCATTAACATTAATTGTTATAGTTTTGTCTAAGATTAGTGGGGTGTTTATGTTAATAGACGATGACTTTGAAGCACTTAATGCGAATGATTCAAGTTTCATTGCCGGTTCACCTTCATATGTCCGCTCATAGCATAGACCAAATAATGCAGAGAAAGCATCAAGTACTCTACCCAAACTAGAGGTTCTTGGAACGTTAAAATCTTTGGCTAATTGTTTGAGAACAGCATCTAGCTCTGCAGCACCATGTTTAAAACCATCTAAACAATGTGACATTAGAAAATCACGGACTTCTCTAAGAGGAAGAATAGTTGAAAGCATGCCTGCTAGCATCCGGGCCGGATATTTAGCTGATGCGTCGCCGCCGGGCATTGGCTGATATCTCAAATGCCCAAGTCTCTCGAATTCACCATCTTTATAGAGAATTATTTCGCCACCCCAGGCAGTACCATCTAATCCATAACCATAGCCATCTATAACAATACCTACAACTGGATCATCTAATGACACGCCTGACTCGGCTATGAGAGAAGATAGATGCGCAAAATGGTGTTGAATTTGAATTAATTCAGCATTATACTTTTCAGCAAGCAATTGAGCCAGCCTGGTCGTAGAAAAGTTTGGATGAAGATCGCAGACAACAACATCTATATGCTTAGTTCTGGTAACTTTTAATAGGAATGATAAGGCATCTTTTAGGAAGTTCAGTGCACTATAATTATCTACATCACCTATATGCTGTGTTAGAAAGCATTTATCTTCTCTTAAGAGCGCGCCAGTCACTTGAAGCTCTGCTCCAAGAGAAAGTACCGTTACGTTAGACTTTAATGTATCTAAATGTATAGGAGTTGGAGCATAACCCCGTGACCTTCGAATGAAGGTAGGTAAGTTTGAGGTCACACGTAACACTGAATCGTCACACCTATTCACAATTCTACGATTATGAACTAAGAAGTAATCAACTATATTACCTAGACTTCTAAAAGCATTAGCATTATCTATTACCATCGGCTCTCCAGGAATATTTCCACTCGTCATAATTAATGCAGGTTCATGACAATAATGTAAAAGCAGAAGGTGAATTCCAGTGTACGGCAGCATAACACCAACATTATGTAATCCTGGTGAAACCCATTTAGATAAATAGTAACCAGGAGACTTCCGTAGCAGGACAATTGGTCTCTGATATGATTTTAATAGCTTTTCTTCTTGTTCGCTTACAATTGCATAAGTACGAATGGTAGGAATATCAGGAGACATCACTGCGAAGGGCCTGGACTTTCGTTTCCTCCTTCTACGCAATTCTAAGACCACATCATCATCAACTGCAGTTGCAGCTATGTGAAAACCTCCAATTCCTTTAACGGCTATGATATATTTTTCACTGAGAAGCTTTGCTGCTGTGACTATGGGGTTACTATCATCTACTAGATCTCCCTTATTATCATAGAGGAACATTTGTGGGCCGCATATAGGACAGCAAATACCTTCAGCATGATATCGACGATCTAAAGGATCTTCATACTCTTTTAGGCAGTCTCTACATAAAGGGAAGTCAACCATAGATGTGCGCTCACGGTCATATGGTAAATCACATATCACGGTGAAGCGCGGCCCGCAAACAGCACAACATGTAAAAGGATAATGGTACCATCGCCGGCCCGGAGTTAAAATGTCAGCTATGCAATCATCGCATATTCCTACATCAGGAGGTACAGTCGAGAGAACTTGAGAAGTTCTAGGAGAACTAGTTTCAATTTTGAAATCATTGAATTCACCTTTATATTGCATCAAAGTTATCTTTAAATAATCAATTCGAGCAGTTGGATGCTTTTTGCTCTTTAAATCTTCAACAAATTCATTTATCGCAGAATCTTCGCCCTCTAATACGATTTCTACGCCAGCATCACCTAAATTTAAAACATAACCTTTTAGATTGTGATGTATAGCTAACCTATAAACAAATGGCCTAAAACCTACGCCTTGAACTATTCCACTCACATGAATGACGGC
The DNA here is from genome assembly GCA_003649145.1 of Thermoproteota archaeon. The sequence continues at coordinate 1,329 of QMQZ01000012.1, read as the reverse complement.
CCTGCGCAGCATTTGAGAACCTCTAAGCATAAGTGGTTATCCAACAAGTCATTTAAGCATTATGATACACAAATTTAAATGTAACGTGACATATTGTGATTTATGCAACACTTCAATGTCGATAAATGATACAACAGTAAGGATGGGGTGCAACAGGCATAATCAATAAAGCATAATAAAACGAAGATTAATCAATAGAATCAACTTCAAGCCATTACCTTGAGAACACCATAAACTTAATTTGATGTGACGACACATATCTCAGTGTGCAAAAGAGCTTTAAGTGAGAAGTTACATAATTATGCAACGAAACAAGAAAGGAAATGAGAATATGACAGCGAAAGATCAAGATGACTTATATAAACTCATTCAAGAATTAAAAAGAGACCTCATGGAATACTTTGACCTTATAATAAGAAGACTAGCCAGATTAAGAATGTTAGAAGAACGACTAGATATTATTGAAGAATACATTACCGACATTAAAGGACGTTTTAGAAAAATCGAATATACTCTTGGAGAAATCCTTGAAAAAGAAAGAAGAATAACACCTCCAATCTATGCTCCGCGATTAGAAACTCCAAGAAGAATAACTGGAATAAGGGAAGAAAAACCAGTAACGGTAGTAAAACCATTAGAATTACCAAGCAGAGAAATACCAACTAGAACTACAGCTAAACCAATAGAAACTGAAGCCCCTATTAAAACAACTCCAACTGTTGCACAACCTAAAATTGAAAGAAAACCAAAAGTCACAGTCACAACTACAATCACAGAAGAGGATTTAGCCAGCAAATATTCAAAATTAACACAAACTGAAAAACAAATATTGAAAGTTCTAATTCGAAACCCAGATCTTAGAGGAGGAACAAGCATCGCAAGAAAAATAGGAAAAGCAAGAGAACATACATGTAGACTATTAAAGAAGCTAGCTCAAGAAGGATTTTTAATTAGGGATGAATCAGTTTGGCCCTATGCATACATTGTGCCGGAAAAGGTTAAGCAAATGGTAATGCTTGAAGAACAATTAAATATCACAGCATAATAAATTGTTAAAATAATGCATTAAAAGAAGACGTTAGCGAACCTCGGCTACAAGTTCTTTAGAAATTCGATAACGCCATCGCGCTCTTGAACCCTGCCTATCTAATAAGCCTGAATAATGAAAACGTGCAAGATATGTTGCAATAACATTTACAGGAATAACTTCACCATATTCTTCGAAGAAAGCCATAGCTACCTGTTTACTTGTGAACCATCCTCTATCAAATCGCTTATTCAACAGAAGGATTAACTTATCCTTAAGTGCACCACTACGCTTTTTCTCAG
>QMQZ01000011.1 GCA_003649145.1 Thermoproteota archaeon | reverse complement strand
GTACAAAATGTACTATTAAAAGTATTTAGATATAAGAAAAAATTTAATATTTAGATTTATTTAATTCTTAAAAATGGTGTTAGAATGGGGAATCGAATTATGAGATGTAGAGAGTGTGGCGGGCCCCTAGTCTTATCAAAGTATGGAGAATGGGTATGCGCATCCTGTGGCCTTGTTGATGATAGATTGCTTTTGCCACCGCCCTTTGAAATAGAGCCTCTCTCAGACTTCTCTGCTTCATTTAAAATTTATGTTAGCCCTGATGGAAAGCCGATAAAACGAAATGGTCTAGGAACTATAATTCTCCGCTGTAAAGGTCAGTTCAAAGACAGAAGAGGAAACGTTCTAAGCTACAAGAGATTCTCAAGGTTAAAGCATACACATAAGCTCTACTCTCGCTCAGCACAAATGAAGATGGGAAGTGATGCAATGGATGCTCTGCGCAGAGCCTGCGCTTTTCTACGTGTCCCAGCTAATGTCTATGAGCGGTCCAGCTACATTTACCTAAAAGCTCTCAAAGCCGTGAAAGATAAGGGGTCCAGCTACTCTCTAGCCGCTGCATCACTGTTGATTGCCTCTAGAGAGTTAAAATACCCCCTCACATTGAGAGAAGTGACTTCCCTCTTCTCAAGCATGGGGCACCGTGTAATTCCAAGGACTGTTTCAAGAGTGATGGCTGAAATATTGAATAAACTTAATATCAAGCATTTCTTGAGAGACCCAGAAGATTACCTACCAAAGATAGTCAATAAGCTTAAGCAATTGAAGTTCGTGAAGAGGCGCATTGAAGACCTCGACCTAAACGATGAAAAATACTTCCTGCTTCTCATGCAAAAAGCTTATTATGTCTCTAAGCTCCTCAACAGTCGCGTTAAGGTGGGTAAAAATCCATATTTACTTGCTGTTTCAATTGTTTACGTCGCAGATAAATTAGTGTCAAAAGAATTAAATTGTAAGCCAATTCTCTCTCAGAAGCTCTTAGCACTACACCTAAATTCGACAGAGTACACTATTCGGCAGCACTTTAAGATAATTAGAAACTGCTTGAAGAAGGCTGATGAAAGAACACTCCTATAATGGAGGCTTAAAATAGTCCAGTATTTTTGTCAATTAAGGAGCAATGAGCAACCTATGTCTACTCTCTCCAGTAATACTGCACTTCTCAAACAAACTCAACATCACCTTCCTCTGTCCGCAGAAATGCCCAGCTAAAAGCAGTCTTGGATTAAAGTTATGCATCTCATCTCACGTATGCGCTATTGCTCCTCTTTTAAGATTTGATAATAACGCTATTTCGCTCGCCTTCAAATTACCCATCTTCCACCGTCTTCGCGACTACATAATCTCTCTTGCAAAGGCAGTCTACTTACTTCGCTTCAAGAATTATAGGCTGTTTAGAGATCTGTATGACTACTTGCTTGCAGATAAATCTACTTCAAATTCGCTTAAAGACGCACTGCTATTGCATCCAAGAACAGGTTACCTGTACTTCGACGGCTATAAAGCGCTTAACATAATAGACAGTTTCACTAAGGGCTCGCATAAAATCCCTAGACGTCTAGTGTCCTACTTAAAGTCCGTACAGAAGGAATTGTCGGATGGGCTAAAGTCTACAAACAGCTCTATTCTATCCTTTTTATCCGCTGGAGAAGCTAATAACCCTAAATTATTTCAGCAAGGTGAGGTGCTTGGCCAATATTCGCTAAAACCCTTTTCAATTAAAATATGTAGCTTACCAGAAAACCCAGAATTAATTTATCAAGTAAAATTCACCGAAGAATTAGGTCCATTTTTACCCATTGTCTGGTCTTTGAGTACGCTTATGCGGATAAAATACTCTGCAGACTTCACTACTGGCCATGGATACTTGTCACGCTTGCTGCTTTCGAAATTTCGCATGGCCATTAAGGCTGCCAGGAGATTATTTCCAGAAGTCAATAACTGCCTCTCGCCTCAGATAGCTCTACTAGCTGCATTCGATTCGATAGGCTTCATAAAGCTGCTTCCCTTCCTCATAGACGACATGGTCGAGGAGTTCTTTATCGATGCTCCGGGTGTAAGCATATATTTGGATCACTCAAGTTGGGGGCGCTGTAGATCAAACATTTCAATAAATAAGAGTGATGTAGAGCGAATACTTACTCAACTTAGAGCAGAGAGCAGCCTCAGACTCGACTATTCTTCGCCATCCCTGAAAACTGATGTAATTACGAAGTTCTTTCACGTCAGAGTCTCCGTCGATGCTCCACCACTAACAGTTGGCAGCCCATCTATAATTTTTAGAAGGTTTAGGAGTAAGCCTTGGACAATCATCGACTTAATCAACAATGGCACAATTTCAAGTGAAGCTGCAGCATACCTGATTTTTTGCCTATTCCGAAGGAGAAACATAATGGCGATTGGCGAGCCGGCAACAGGGAAGACTACCCTAATAAATGCACTTGACATGCTGACTCCATTGCATTGGAGAAAAATTACGATAGAGTCTGTCGTTGAAAGTATAGACCAGCTTCCACTAGGAAGACATCAAGTGCGCTTTAGAGTCGATCCATTTGAAAAAAGCAGCCCTACACGGCGAAAGTACTGGGAAGTCATAAGGCTTCTGCATAGATCTCCTAACTACCTTTACTTGGGAGAAATCTTGACCAGAGAACACGTCAAAGCTTTACTTTATGCTCTTTCATCTGGATTGCGTGGACTAGAAACATGTCATGCAAGTTCTCCTGAGTCTCTATTTGTGAAGTGGGTTGTACACTATGGTGTTCCTGCATTTTGCTTAAATGACTTGGACGTGATCGTTCTCATGAAAAGGCGGCTTAACCTTCATGTTAATCGTAGGTACGTTGCTAGGATTACTGAGCCAGCTATAGCAGGGTTAACCGACTCTTTGAATTCAATTAGGCTAGTAGATGTCTTCAAGAGAAACTCCTACTCTGAACCCCTAAAGGCAGTCATAAACCTTTACGAATCACCTACTCTGCAGAAGATAAGGCGTGAGGAATCCATTGACGAGGAAGCCTTCACTAAGGAGCTAATTTTTTACAAGGAGTTGTTAGAGCACCTCTGCAACTTGAATGCAAGTTCTCCTGAAGTTATCAGTAACGTCTTCGCGAAGGCATTCTGCTCCTCACAAAAAGGATTCTTTGACGTGGAGGAGGTGATTGGTGACGTACGTGCTCTTACGCGCCTATAAACTTCTCAGCACACCGCTATTTTGTAAAGTGGCTTCGCGATTAATTTCAGAGGAGTACAGAAGAGCAGTAAATTACGTCTCCATTAGGTATGGAGCTCTAGATCTCACTCCGGAAGACGTTTTTTCCTCAGCTATTTCACTGTCAATCATTACGGCAGTTAGCTCTTCTCTCATTCTCGTTTTCCTTTTACGCTTCAACATACTTTCTGGTCTCGTACTCTCCTTCCTACTTTTTGTCGCCGCCTATATACTCGCGATTTCATATCCCTTGAAGATTTACCATTATGATCGCTCAATCTTCTCACGTTATGCTTTCTTTATATTGAAAGAGCTATGTCTAGTGCTGCTGTCAACGCGCTCTATTATTGATGCAATCGCCTTCGTTAAGTCCGGAAATTACCCCATGATATCCCGTGACTTCAATCTTCTCTTGATGAACTGCATTAATGGCTGCCCACCTGAAAAGCTATTAAGGGAATATGCTTTCAACCAGCCCTCAGTCACTCTAAGGCAAGGCTTAATTGCAATTGCAAACATGCCTGAAATTTCTGCATCTACACTAAATTTCACCTCAAAGTACTCTTCAACTGAGATAAGGAGGATATACAGGGAGCAAAGTGCAAAGCTAGAGCTGTACTGCTTGTTGATTATAGTTCAAGGCCTACTATTCCCTTTCACTTACATGTTTCTGCTATTTTATCTTGGTTTCTCACTTTCTCCACTTGTGTTCCTTCTAGTGCCTCTTCAGTTAATACTCTTGGTACTTACTTCCAAAGCTCTAGCGAGTCATGCTGTTGAGCTCTTAGGGTGAAGACTTATGAGAAAGACACGTAATTTCAAGCATCTTCCACTATTTTTAATGCCCGCTCTTTCACTTAGCTTTGCCATGGTCAAGATTTTTGCACTACCATGGTTTTGCTTACCACTCATAACTGCTGCAATTGCTCTACCATTATTCCTCCTAACTTACTCTCTACCACCTAGCTGGAGAGTGCATGAAGCAGAAAATAGGCGCCGTGAAGTTATAGAGCTAGAAAATTTTCTAACAATATTTAGCACCTACCTCAGACTTGGGTTAAGCCCAGAGACATCTCTGCTAATGGCTTGCGAACAGTATTCAGGAGAATTAAAGTCGTTGCTCTCCGCAACTGTCCAAGCGGTAATTACTGCAGGAGGAGCAGCTTCCTATGCCCTAGCTGCTCTAAGTAAAAGGCTTAAATCACCTGAGTGCAAGCGAATTCTGATTCTCTTCTCAAGAGCGCTTAACAAAGATGCTAAACTCTTTGGTGACACTGCACTATCCATAATATCTTGCCTTAAAGAGAATAGGGCCCTCAAGGATTACGTTAACCTACTTTACTCCAAGATGCGGTTAAGAGCATCACTACTAACAATAGTTTCATCAGCAGTTCTTGCCGTCATGACAAGGCTAGCTCCACTGATTTCAATTTTAAAGCTCTCAGCAACCAGCACGACAGCGCACTCAGTCGGATTCCAGTCAGAGAGCAATTCCCTATTCGTGGCAATGATTATGATGAATTTCATGAACGCATACTTCGTATCGTTAGCAGTCCACCACAAGCACCCAATACTAATATCCGCTACATCAACTGCAGTTTACATTCTAGTATACCTTCTCTTCCCCCAGCTAATACTGAGCTTTTAAATATGCTCTTCCTCAGTAATATGGCGGGTGCAGTGAGGAAGATCTACGCTAAGCTCAGTGATTTCCTCAAGAATCGAAGAGGCTCTCCATTACTTGAAGAAGGGATGCTAATTGCTCTTGCAGTGATGACGCTTGCAGTTGTCTTTTCAATAGTCCTTGGAATACTGGGTGGAATTCAGAAGGCAGTTGAAGATGCTGGCTTCACCACTGATAACTTCATGAGCTCACTGAATGATCTTTGGAGTAAGATATTAGCGTTTCTTGGATTCCAAACTTGAATATGCGCGTAGGAAGCTATCTAGGACTCCTTCGTCACTCAACTTCTTAATCCAGTTAACTCTTCCTGGCCGGTACTGCTCACCATTACTTATCGCCTTCAATATCTCATTAACTACTTCGTCGACAGTTTTGCCTGTTGCATCTACTTCTTTAATGTTCTCTTCTCCATAAGCTTGTATTGCTCTTATTAAGCACTCGTCTAAAACTTCAGCTAGAACATTTTCCTTAACTTTCTTAGCTGGCCATCCGCGCTCGACTAGCCTCTTTTCAAGCTCTCTAGGATCAACTCTGAGTACTATTGTGCACTTAACAAGCTCTTTTGGCACTATATCGGCGAAATGCCCCTCAACTATCACTTCTCCCTTGCTATTCTCAATAATTTCTCTAAGTTTTCTCAGCAGCTTCTCTTCATCTGCTATTTTAGCTCCACTTCTCTCCTCATCTACTCCAATGTAGAGCTCCTCTTTTTCAATTAATCTTGAAATGTCTATGTGGGTAGCTTTGAGGATTGAGCTCAGCTTTTTTGCAACTGTAGTTTTCCCCGTCCCTGGAGAGCCTTGTATGATTATTACTTTTTTCATTACTTAATCCCATCTACTTATTTACTTGAAGCCCTAATAATCTGTTGAGGTTAACTGGATGAGCAGAATTAGGGAGATTCTCAATCGCATATTCTGGCACCCAAATGAAGATCCGAGGAACTATGAAATCGTATTTATTCATAGAGGAGCTCCCAACGACTTAAAAGTGATTCCTGCCTGGTGTGTAGTTAAAGTTAATCCTGGAAGCTTTGAATACTCATTAGGAGGGGAGAATGCTAGAATTCCCTTCCACCGCATCGTAGAAATTAGGGATGCTAAATCAGGTAAAGTGGTGTGGAGGTCTCCTAAACATGGTTCAACAGCCATTTTCAAGAGTGCCTGAAATCCCCTCGGCTGAAGCTTTAATCGACATAGCGTACCGAAGAAGCTTAAAGGCTTCACCATCCATTCCTCTCCAAGCCCCCCGCATAGTAAAGATGAAGAGACTTGCAGAAGCTAGGATCAGGTCTTTGGGCGACTTCCTGTGTAGCAAACTTAATTCAATTTACGCTGCACTACCAAGTTCAAGAGATTTACACCCATTCTACCGGACGCTACTAGGTTTAGTAGTGAAATTTGAAGATTACAATAAAGCTAGAAGTAAATTGAAAGCCTCGCAGAGAATTATAAGAAAGCTGGTTAGGGAGTACACTACTAAAGTGAGGGAGGCGGCATCTCCAGCAGATGTAGGCAAAATTCGGAGAGAAGCCTACGGAAGAATATTATCTGTTATTAGGCGGATTAGAAAGCAGTTAGAGCTCCTGGAAAAGGTCCGGAAATCCCTCTACAAAGTCCCCTCAGTAGACCCTGAAGGCGTGATTATTGTTGTTGCAGGCTACCCAAATGTTGGAAAGTCAACATTTGTCGACCAAGTTTCAACAGCAAAGCCAAAGATCGCCGAATACCCCTTCACGACAACTGAGATAGTTGTCGGCCACTTAACGCTAAACGCCCTCAGAGTTCAGGTAATAGACACTCCTGGACTACTGGATCGACCAATATACAAGCGGAATAAGATTGAGCGAATGGCCATCGCCGCCATCGAGCACTTAGCTGACTCAATAATTTTCATTTTAGACCCATCAGAAACTAGCGGGTACACAATTGAAGAGCAACTGTCTCTCTTCAAAGAAATTAAAAATACCTTTAAAACTACGCCAATAATACCAGTTTTAAATAAGGTTGACATATCTACAAAAGATCAGGTTAAACGCTGTGAAGATGCGCTTGGAGCTTCTCTTTTCAAGATGGTGGCGAAGGACGGAGTTGGTGTGCATGAAGTTTTGTTGGAGGCGATAAGGTTAGCTAAAGCTTCCAGTCAATTAGCTGTAGCTGGAGTTGATCAGCCCTAACCCGTTTACTTTAATTCTCGCTCTGCCATCTTGATATT
>QMQZ01000010.1 GCA_003649145.1 Thermoproteota archaeon | reverse complement strand
GGACCAGGCCTTCTCGGTCAGATTTATGACGGAATTCAGAGACCATTACCTGAAATTCGGAAGAAGATTGGAGATTTCGTCAAGAGAGGAGTCACGGCACCAGCATTACCACGTGACAAGAATTGGCACTTCACACCTAAAGTAAAAGTGGGAGACAAAGTTCAAGGGGGAGATGTCATTGGAGTCATCCCAGAAACCCCATTAATTGAGCACAAAGTACTAGTCCCACCTGACATCTCTGGAAAGATCGTCGAGATAGTTGATGAAGGGGACTATACAGTTGAAGAAGAAGTTGCTAAGGTCGAAACCCCGAGAGGGGTAGTACCCATAAATATGATCCAAATATGGCCTGTGAGAAGGCCCAGACCATTTAAGATTAAGCTCCCGCCAGACGAACCGCTAATAACTGGTCAGCGAGTTATAGATGCCCTATTTCCGATAGCTAAAGGAGGAACAGCAGCTATCCCAGGAGGATTCGGTACTGGAAAAACGGTCACCCAACACCAGCTTGCCAAGTGGAGTCATGCCGACGTTATTGTCTACGTAGGGTGCGGCGAGAGAGGCAATGAGATGACTGAGGTCTTAGAAAGATTTCCAGAACTAAAAGATCCAAAGAGCGGGCGCCCACTAATGGAAAGAACAATACTCATAGCTAACGTTAGCAATATGCCCGTAGCAGCCAGAGAAGCGAGCATATACACGGGAATAACTATTGCTGAGTACTTCAGAGACATGGGATATGATGTGGCTCTAATGGCTGACTCGACTTCACGGTGGGCTGAAGCTCTAAGAGAGATAAGCGGTAGACTTGAAGAGATGCCAGGTGAAGAAGGCTTCCCGCCATATCTAGGAGCAAGACTCGCTGAATTCTACGAAAGAGCAGGGAAGGTAATAACTATAGGAAGTGAGGATAGAGTTGGGTCAGTAAGCGTTATAGGCGCAGTTTCTCCACCTGGCGGAGACTTCTCAGAACCTGTAGTACAGTGCACGCTAAGAGTTGTTAAAGTATTCTGGGCATTGGATAAATCACTGGCAGAAAGAAGACACTTCCCCGCCATCAATTGGCTGATAAGCTACTCACTCTACACAGAAACAATGCAAGACTGGTATGCTGAAAAATTAGCATCAGACTGGCCTAAGATTAGAGCCGAAGCAATGGCAATACTGCAAAAAGAAGACGAATTAAAGGAAATAGTACGATTAGTTGGACCAGACGCCCTCCCTGAAGCAGACAGAGAAATACTTGAAGTTGCCAGGATGATTAGAGAGGACTTCCTAATGCAGCATGCATACCACCCTGTTGACTCGTACTGCCCAATTGAAAAAACGTACCTCCTTCTAAAGACTATATTGCACTTCCACCACCAAGCCAAAAGAGCAATGCAGGAAGGAGTACCGCTATCTAGAATTCTAGCACTACCAGTAAAAGACGAAATTGCGAGGCTAAAAATCGTGCCCATGGAGAGATTTAAGGAAGCTTATGATTACATAATTAACGGGATTGACAAGCAAATTGAGCAATTAATAGAGGAAGTTAAGAAGGAGGAGGAGAAGTAATGGCTGCCACTTACGAGGAAGATAGACTTAAAGCAATAAAATACCGGACAGTCGCAGAAGTTTCAGGGCCATTACTGATAGTAAAAGACGTGCAAGGGGTATCGTACGGAGAGCTAGTAAAGATAGAAACACCAACTGGAGAGATCAGAACAGGAACAGTACTAGAGACAGGGCTAGGATATGCAGTGATACAAGTATTCGAAGGAACAAGAGGTCTGGACACCAGCAAAACAACAATAAGATTTACAGGAGAAACCATGAAACTCCCAGTTTCAATGGACATGCTCGGCAGAATATTCAACGGAAGAGGAGAACCTATAGACGGCGGACCACCAATAATACCAGTAGATGAGCTAGATATCCACGGAGCACCAATAAACCCAGCTGCAAGAGAATATCCAAAAGAATTCATACAGACAGGAATATCCGCAATCGACGGAATGAACACGTTAAGTAGGGGGCAAAAGCTGCCGCTATTCACTGAATCAGGACTGCCACACAACATTTTGACAGCGCAGATAGTAAGGCAGGCAACCATACCTGGCAAGGAAGAAGAATTCGCAATAGTATTCGCAGCAATGGGCATAACCACGGAGGAAGCAATATACTTCAGGCAGGAATTTGAAAGAACAGGAGCACTAGAGCGAGTAGTAATGTTCATCAACCTAGCAGAAGACCCAGCAATCGAGAGAGTTATAACCCCAAGATTGGCATTGACAACAGCAGAATACCTAGCCTTCCAGCAAGATATGCACATACTAGTAATATTAACAGACATGTTAAATTATGGAGAAGCTCTAAGAGAGATAAGTGCAGCAAGAGAAGAAGTTCCAGGAAGAAGAGGATTCCCAGGCTACCTCTACACAGACCTTGCAACAAACTACGAGAGGTGCGGTAGAATAAGAGGAAAGAAAGGAAGCATAACGCTGATTCCAATAGTAACCATGCCAGGCGGAGACGTGACGCACCCAGTAGTAGACTTAACTGGATACATTACTGAAGGACAAATATACTTAGATAGAGCGCTACATAGGAAGGGAATCTACCCGCCAATCAACGTGCTACCTTCACTCTCAAGGTTAATGAAAGAAGCAACAAGGTACACGCGTAAGGATCACCAGTCCTTAAGCGATCAACTTTACTACTGCTACGCCGAAGGAGTTGAGCTTAGAGGATTAGTAGCAGTAGTTGGAGAAGAGGCATTAACCGAACGTGACCGCAAGTACCTAGAATTTGCAGACGCATTTGAAAGACGGTTCATTGCACAAGGAGTCAACGAAAATAGAGATCTTGAGACAACTCTGCGAATAGGCTGGGACCTCCTATGCGAATACATACCTGAGTCGGAGTGGAAACGGCTAGACCCAGACATTATTCGCCAGTACTGCCCAAGATATGCAAGCATTGCTGCAGAAAGTTCCTAACTTATTTACCCTAAAGCCAAAAACTCCTTAATAGTAAGTGCGTATATTTTTGCTGCTTTCTCAACAGTTTTTAACTCTACGTACTCGTTTGCCATGTGGGTGTTCCCACCACGTGGCCCAAACACTATTGACGGAATTCCACCTTCACCAGTAATTACGTTGGCATCAGTGATGTTAGCATAGTAACTTAATTTCGGTGCTACGTTCATTTCTTCAATAAAGGCCCTACGGAAAGCTAGAACTATCGGATCGTCCTTCTTTACCACATATCCCTTGTACAGAGGAGGTCTAATTTTCACTTCAACTTTAGATTTTAAATCTACACTCTCAATAATGCCTTTAATCCAGGAAATTACCTTCTCTTCAGTTTCTTCTGGAAGTGTTAAGCGATTAACTTGAAAGACGCATTCTTCAGGCACTGTGACATTGTATCTTTCATATCCGCCCTCTATTTTTAAGACTGCAGGCTTAATCTTGCCAAATCTACTGTCAATAATTGGCTCCAAATCGGCGATTTTTGAAATAATTTTTGAAGCTTCTTCAATAGCATTTATTCCAAGCCATGGGCGGAAGGCGTGGGCAGCTTTGCCAACAACTTTAACTTCAAGAAGCAACTTTCCAGTAGCACCAATAACTGCCGGCCGCTCTATTGCAAAGTATGGCTCGCCTATAATTGCAGCGTCAGCATTAATCTCTCTGATTAATGCTTTGGCACCTTTAGAGAAGCCCTCCTCATCAACCACTGCAGAATAAATTACCTCGCCAGCAAAATCCTCAAAAGTGTCAACAAATGCTTTTAAGCCAAACAGTAGAGCTACTAGGCCAGACTTCATATCACATGCTCCAAGCCCATAAAGCCTGTCGCCTTCAATTTTTGGCTTAAAAGGATTGGTGCGCCAACCACTTGCAACTGGAACGGTATCTAAATGACCATTTAGAAGTAGTGTCCTGCCAGGTCGATCACCTCTGACTCTACATATGACATTATACCGGTCCCCTTCAACACGGTGAAGTTCGGGAGTAAAACCATAGTTCTTTAGGACTTCTGCGAGATATTTGGCTAATTCTCCTTCTTCTCCAACTATGCTAGGAATTTCAATTAGAGCTTTCAATTCTTTAATCATATCTTCAACATCAACACACATACGAGACAACGTATCACACCACCAACAGTCTAGGGTAAATTATTCTTTAAAGGTGAGAGTATCTAACGATTACTACTAATTTAACCGAGTGTAGAGTGTTATTCTGCTCGACAAGTGACTATTATTTAATGTGTATGCTATCTTCATTGCTGAAGAGGCATAATGTGCGGAAGCAGTTAGAAATATATCGTTAATGATCAGTAGCATAGATGGGGCCGTAGTCTAGCCTGGTCTAGGACGTCGCCCTCGGGCGGCGAAGGTCGTGGGTTCAAATCCCACCGGCCCCACTACTCTCTGAAGGCGCTTAAATAGCAGGTTATGTTAATATCCAGAGTATTAAGAAAGCTATAATTGCAATAAAAGCTGCTAATGGAATTGCTGATTGTGATAAATTAAACAATGAAGATGTTACCCAGTACGTCACCACAAATACTAATGCACTTGCAGTGAGGATCTTTATTATTGGTTTGGACTTTATTTGTCTTGGTCCTAATTTTATCAATATTTCTTGAAGTCTTCTATAAAGTCTTAATGCATTCTTATATTCTCTTAACTTTACAGTAAGTTTCACGCCGTTCGTCAAATATATTTTAATGCAATATCTTCCTTTCCTGTCTTGGCCTTTCAGCTCAACTTTAGCTAGGTCTTGAAATGAAATTGTGTAAACGTCTAGAAGAGAAAGGTCTACCTTAGATATGGAAAAACACGGTCTGGGCAGTAGAATATGTCAATTTTGTAGCCAGTCTTCTTTCCTTCGTATAGCTTGTCAAATGCTTCAGGATTGAGTATCGCTATTTTCTGGTCTCGGTCTCGGATTATGATTACTCTTTCCGGGTCCTTTATTACTTCTCCAAGAATTTTAGCTCGTTGTTTGTACCTCTTTAGGATTTGAGAGAAGGTCGCTCCTCTAAGAAGGTCTACTATTGCATTGTAGAAACGTTCAGCTTCCTCTTCATGTAGCTCGAAACTTTCCCTTACAGTTCTGTAGATAACGTTGTCAACTGGTTCCTGCCAATATATCTCTACTGTTGATGAGCTTGTCCGCTCCACTCGCTTTATATCTCGTATTGGTATTACCTTCTTAGGCTCTCTTAATTCTTTTAAGCTACTAAAAGACAGAACTAATGGCATTTCAACGACGTATTTGAGGGGGGATTTGCAGCCTCTTTACCTACGTATATTTTTAGTTCACTTGACGATAATTCAAGTAGGCAATTTCTACCCCAGAATTCTAATACTTCATTTGTGGTTGAAGGATTTGTTTGCATTCCATGGTAAATAGATAGACTTACTAATTTTTAAGTTATTGTGCAATTGATTGTGATGTTAAGCTTAGCTGGATGTAATAAAGTTTAGATCTCCTTTCCTTCTTTCTTGAGAATGCTTCTTGCGGCAATTATTCCTGTTGCTGCTGCTATAACTATTCCTCTCGATAACCCTGCGCCGTCTCCAGCTACGTAGAGGTTTGGTATTGGTGTTTCTAGTTCCTTGTTTGTATGTATTCTATTTGCTGAGAACTTTACTTCTGGCGCGTAGAGTAGAGTTGAGGAGCTTGCTACACCTGGTATTATTTTGTCTAGGATTTCTAATCCCTCAAGTATGTCGGTAAGTATTCTGTGTGGTAGTACCATTGCTATGTCTCCAGGGGTGGCTGATTTCAGTGTAGGCTTTACGTGACTATGAGAAATTCTGTTCCAAGTTGATCTTCTTCCCATTCTTAGGTCTCCTAGCCTTTGTATTATTGGCTTCCCTCCTCCTAGGATTGTGGCTATTTTTGCTATTGAACGTCCATAGGCAGTTGTATCCTCTATTGGCTCTGTCAAGTTTATTCTTACGAGGAAGGCGAAGTTAGTATTTTGGGATTGCTTTCCAACCATTGAGTGTCCATTAACACCTATGAAGCCGTCGTATAGTTCTTGCACTACGAAGCCTCTATGGTTAACGCAAAATGTTCTGACGAAATCGTCATATGTTTTAGTGTATATGTGGAATTTTGGATCTCTACATACTTCAATTACAGGTTCCATGACTACTGCTGGAACTTCAACTCTTACACCAACATCAATGGGTTCATGCCTCGTCGGTATTCCTAGTTTTTTGGCTTCTTGAGCTAGCCAGTTTGCTCCTACTCTTCCTGGCGCGGCAATTATGTATTTTGCTTTGATTGAAGTCCCATCTTCTAATACTGCTTCTCCTGGATTTATTTTAACAACCTTCTTCCTTAGTAGGAATTTTACTCCATGTCTTTCTAGGTCTTGCTTGAAATTTTTGATTACTCTTGGCGCTAAATCTGAACCCATGTGTCGTTGAGGTATTGGGATAAATTTAGCGCCCACCGCTGCTGCGCGCCTTTCTAATTCCTCGATTGCAACACTATCTCCTAGATGTATCTTTTTGGGTGCACCGTACTTCAAAAAGATTGAGTCTACGTAGTTAACAAGTTCTTGAGCCTTCTCGTATGAGTCAACCAGACTTACTAAATTACCTCCAATATCAGGTCTTAAATTCAAGAGGCCCCCAGAAAGAGTGCCTGCACCACCTACTCCGCACATTATATTGCATGGGGAGCATTTTCTGCAAAAAGCATATGTCTTTGCTGGACAAGTTCGTTCGTCTACATCTGCTCCTTGATCTATAATGATAATTGATAACTTGCTCTTATGCGATAATTCATATGCTGCAAATAGTCCAGCTGGGCCTGCACCAATTATTACTACATCTACTTGCAAATTAGCCACCGGTGGCTTAAGATTGCAAAACACCAATAAAAGCATAATGGTTCAATTACAGTTCGGAGTTCACTGACAGTCTTTGTAACGTTGCAATCTCACCGAGAAAGGTTCCATCTAGTAGGTACACCTCTGAAGCTTGTATATGCATTATTTCAGCTTCTAAAAGTGGCCCTAGGAGAGAAGTTCTTTGGAACTTATTTATTGCAGCGCCTCGAAGGTAATCGTTAAAAGCCGGCATAATTATTATATTTTCAGTTCTGGGAGCAAATCCGAAGGTCTCTTTAAATGCATCAATAGAGCTTTCTGAAAATTTTATTTTCCTATACTTTAAGTAGTCTTTAATCAACTCTTCAGTAGACACTTTAACTTTAACCCATACTGGCTCTACCATTCTGAAACCCATATGGTCTCTTAGTTCTATTACAGGGTGAACGTGTCCCATCACGATGGTTTCAGCTTGAAATAGGGAAGGAGATGGCCAGGCATGTCCATGAATTAAACCTATTAGCGTATTCTTGAGGGTTTTCAGAAGGACTCCTCTTACCGAGTGTATTTTCACGGCTCTTGGGGTGAGAGGTTCAATGTTTCCATCATGATTGCCAGGTATAACTTCGACACTTATCTTTTCTTTTAGCAAAGAGTTGAAAAATTTTGGAATGTCGATCCATTCACTTGGAGAGATCTTTGCTATTTCATGCTTAATGTCGCCCAGCAAGATAAGTCTTGAAGGCGAGTAATCGCGAATTATTTGTTTTAGGGATGTCAGGAGCTTTTCTGCCTGTGAAGGCACTCTAATGCCTTGAGATGCTAATTCGAGTTCAAATCCTATATGAAGATCAGCTACGACTAGAACGTTTTCGCCGTTTTCAGCAGTTATTAGCAGTGCAGGTTT
>QMQZ01000009.1 GCA_003649145.1 Thermoproteota archaeon | reverse complement strand
TACATTATAGCAGCATCGATCGCAGCCATAGCACTGCTCGCCCTAATATTCATAAGAAAAAAGTGAAAAAATTAGCCTACTCCCATTTTTTCCAAAATTCTAACAATTCCATAAACACACTCCTCCATCAATAAGAAAGCTACCTATCAAAGATCAAAACTTAACATGAAATTTTAATCATCAATTAGAAATTTCAGAAAGCTTAAGATGGTGGACCGGGCGGGATTTGAACCCGCGACCCCCTGCGTGCAAGGCAGGTGCTCTTCCAGGCTGAGCTACCGGCCCAATAACAGGTTAAAATATTTGGTCATAATAAAAGTTTCTCGCACCTAAGAAGTAGGTTCCAACGACGCGTGCTATACTGTATAGAACATGAGGGCCGGGGGCGGGATTTGAACCCGCGACCACTGGCTCCACAGGCCAGCACTCTAACCAGACTGAGCTACCCCGGCCTCTGTGCTAGCCTGGGAAATATTCATTGCATCGTTAGTTATAAACTTAATTCGAGGTCATTGATACTTATCTTGCCATTTAAAGCGCAGTTATCTCACATACTTAAGGGAAATTGCTTCTTGTTAAGGAGGTTTTCCCTAACTTGTGGAGCAATCTGATCTCTGACTTGCTTGGCAGTACTACTAGAAATTTTGATCAAGTATCTTAACCTATATCATTATGCTCGGGAGGTTATTCTGCTAACATCAACAATATCTTTAATTTTATCTGCCACATAAAAATTGGAAGTGGTGAGAATCCTTGATACTTAGAGGATGTCAAGTGTACATTTTAGTGTTAGTTATAAGTTTGACTTCACTATTCTATGGCTACGCTTACAATGATAACTACGTCGAGTTGCTAGTTTATCGCGATGGATTAGTTCACGTTACACAGAGGCTAAAATGTAATGAAACTTATCCGACAATTACCATAAAGTTGCTGTCAACTAAAGTGGAGAACGTCTTGGCCTTAGATGAGAATAACACTTTACTTGACTATGAAATTGTGGATACAAGCATGAAAATCTATAGTTTAGGTGCGAAAGAAATTGTGGTTGAATACGACACCTTTGAGCTCACTAGTATGGAGGCTGGCGTTTGGACTCTTTCCTTTAATTCACCATATAATTTGACTGTTAAACTTCCTGAGGGAGCTACGATCATCTATCTAAGTAGTGTTCCAACAGTGATCACTAGTGAAGCTAATAGGACAGTGCTATACTTGTCCTCCGGCGCATGGGAGATTAGTTACATTTTGCCAGCCATTCCATTTAAGCCTGATACTTCAGGCCCGTCTGAAGCCCCTCCAGAGGAAGTTAAGCCTAGATATCCGGTTGAACTTATGATCGTTGGAATTTTAGCTGCCTTGATAGTAGTCTCGGGGGCATTCATTATCCACAAGAGGAAAAGATCAATCGACATAGAATCGATTTTTAGGGAGCATCCTGAGTTGAATGACGATGAGAGGGTGGTTTTAAAGTTCATTGCTAGTAGAGGTGGAAGAATTTTTGAGGCTAAACTTAGAAAGGCCTTTCCAGAAATTCCTAGAACCACTCTTTGGAGAATGGTTAAGAGATTGGAGAAGCTGGGAATTTTGCATGTAAAAAAAGTTGGTATACAAAATCAGGTTGAATTGTCTCGTAAATAATTTGGAAGTGAGGTTGTTAGCCTCCTCCATGAGGCCCTTGGGGTCCTTTTGGTCCTCTCAGTGAAATCTCTATTTCCCTTAATAGGTTTCTCGCGTTTATGATGCTTAGTATTGCACTTGAATAATCGCCATTTTCTAGACTCTCTTTTGCATCATTGATGAGAGCTTTTGCTTCATCTAGTTTGCTTATGAGGTCTTCTCTTTTGAGCCTGTTAATTTGGCGTTCAATTCTGTCGCAGAACTTCTCTACAATCTTTATGTAGCTCGTCAGTCTCTTGATGTTTAATTCTTGCGCCTTTTTCCTTAGGAGTGAGTGGGCAAGGGCTATTAGCCTATTTGCTTCAGCCAATCTGTGCGCAGTTTCGTTAACTCTTCCTTCTGATAGTAATTCCATCGCTGTCTCTATGTCTAGGTACTCTTCAGCCTTGCTCAGTATTCCTTCAATAGCTTCTAATGCTTCTGGGGATGCGATCTCCCTGATCCTCTCTATCCTGTCTAACGCTCTGTACATGGCCTCTATTAATCCTGGAGCGTCAATGATTTCGCACTTGCAAAGGTCAGCTTCTTCAAGTATTTTGTGTAGCGACTTGTATACATCTCTGAATATCTTGAAGGCTTCAGTAGCGTTTCCAATGGCGTTTGCTAGGTCGCCTTCTTCTAGAAGGGTGTGAGCGATGTTTAGCTTATCTACTCCATTGTTAAATAGCGTTATATTTCCGTTGAATTCGTCTATTAATCCTGTATCTTCGATTATCTCGAGTACTGTCTCATTTGAATATATTATGTTTATTAGGCGCTCTACCCTATCCTTCGCCTTTTCTGCTACTTCTAGGAAACGTTCAACACGCTGCTCCTTGATGTTTTGCGCTGAAGATGCTATTGACATAGTGATTAGGGCAGCCATGACCCAAAGGGATATTAGCATGCCAGCAGCAACAAGTTTGTTTCTCGCCATTTAAACCACCTGAGATATTTTTAGGCGTTTTTTGATATAAGGGACATCCCGGGAAATCTGTTTCAATTATTGGGAAAAGCTGTTTCACTTCAACCCGTAAGGCTTAAAAGTCTTTGAAGAGGTATGTTGGTGGGGAGCGGATTATGCGCCAAGTGCTTTAACTTCTTCTCCAAAAGCGCTGCTTTCTAGTTGCTTCTACGTTGGCGATTCACCTTCTTGTGAAGAAATTACTTTGAGAGGTGGCAGATGTGACTAGAGAGGTATTGCCTAAAGAGTACAACTTTAAAGAAGTTGAGGAGAGATGGCAGAAGAAGTGGGAAGAATGGGGCATCTACAGGTTCAATAGGGATGACTTGACGCGTCCTACCTACTCCATTGACACTCCTCCGCCCTACCCTAGCGGCGAGTTTCACATGGGTAATGCTCTTAATTGGTGCTACTTTGATGCCGTCGCTCGATTCATGAGGATGCGGGGCTTTAACGTACATTTCCCTCAAGGGTGGGACTGCCACGGACTGCCTACTGAAGTAAGAGCTGAGAAAACTTTGGGCATAAACAAGAGGGACATACCTCCAGAGGAATTTAGGCGTATTTGCAGTGAGCTTACTGAAAAGTGGATAGAGCAGATGAAGGTAACAATGAAAAGGATAGGATTCTCCATTGACTGGTCTCTTGAATATAGGACTATGGACCCGGATTACTGGAGAAAAACTCAACTATCCTTTGTAATTCTGTACAAGAAGGGCTTCATATATAAGGCTGAGCACCCCGTCCTCTGGTGCCCTAGGTGTGAAACTGCAATTGCTGAAGCGGAGGTTGAGTATGTCGACAGGAAAGGAAAACTGTACTACATAAAGTTCCCAACAGCTGATTCTAGCGGACACGTAGTTATAGCGACTACTAGACCTGAACTTCTACCTGCGTGTGTTGCAGCAGTCGTCCATCCAGAAGATGAGAGGTATAAGGACCTCATTGGCAAGGAAATTATCGTCCCGCTATTCAACAGGAAGATTACAGTGTATAGTAGTGAGGAAGTTGACCCTACGTTTGGCACTGGCTTAGTTATGGTATGTACTTTCGGCGATAGAACGGACGTCAGGTGGCAGAAGCAATACAACCTCCCAATAATTAAGGCTATAGATGAAAGAGGAAGAATGACTAGTGCTGCTGGGAAGTATGCTGGCTTAACCATAAGTGAGTGCAAGGAGAGAATTATTCAAGACCTTAAGGAGGCAGGCCTGGTAGTTAAGGAGGAAACTATTCTCCAGAGTATTGGCACGTGCTGGCGTTGTCATACGCCAGTTGAAATACTGGTTAAGGAGCAGTGGTTCGTAAAGACTAGGGCAGTAGCTGATGAAGTTTTGAAGTGGGCTGACAAGATCAGGTGGGTTCCTGACTGGGCTAAGACTAGGCTGATTAACTGGGTTAAGTCTCTTGATTGGGATTGGGTTATTTCGAGGCAAAGGATTTTCGCGACGCCAATTCCAGTATGGTACTGTGAAAAGTGCGGTGAGGTTATCGTTGCTGACGAAAGTTGGCTGCCCATAGATCCCAGGATTGAAGCTCCAAAAATCGAAGCGTGCCCAAAGTGCGGAGGGAAGTCGTTTAGAGGTGAAACAGACGTCATGGATACTTGGATGGATTCATCAATAACCTGCGCGGTACACGCCGGCTGGCCTGACGACATGGAGCTATTTTCAAGATTATTCCCTGCAGACTTGCAGCCGAATGGCTATGACATCATTAGGACGTGGGACTACTACCTACTTGTCAGAGGGATAATGCTGTTTGGAAAGACGCAATTCAAAACAGCACTGATCAATGGAATGGTTAGGGGGACCGACGGCAGGATGATGCACAAGGCCTATGGAAATTACGTTGAGGCCAGAGAGGTCTTAGAGAAGTACGGCGCCGACGCCTTGAGGCAGTGGGCTTATGCTGGAGGAGCTACGGGGTCAGACATACCATTCCGCTGGGAGGACGTAGATTATGGCTGGAGATTCCTACTGAAGTTGTGGAATGCAGCTAGATTTGTTAGTATGCATTTAAAGGACTATAAAGTCGAGGAGGAGCCTAAGCTCAACATCATTGACAGGTGGCTTTTAAGCAAGCTTGAAAAGCTAACTAGAGAGGTTACTGAGGCATTGAGTAACTTCCAATTTAACGTTGCACTCGAATCCATCAGGCAATTCTTCTGGCACACGTTCTGTGACCACTATATTGAGGCAGTTAAGCATAGGCTGTATAAGAGTGGAGATATTCAAAGTAAGATAGCTGCCCAATACACGCTTTACGAAGCACTATTCAGAATTCTACAGCTTCTGGCACCATTTACCCCACATATAGTTGAAGAGATATACCAGAAGATTTACGTTCATGACAAGGGTTATAGGAGCATTCACATATCGCCTTGGCCTAAAGCTGAAGTAGAGCGCATTGATGAAAAAGCTGAGCGTGAAGGCGATTTAGTAATTTCTGTGATAGCTGAGCTTAGAAGGTTAAAGGCTAAAATGCGCATACCGCTTTCAGCGGAATTTAAGCGGGCGTTAATATTTGCTGAGAAGCATGCAGACATATTGGAGAAGTATAGTGACGAAGTGGGAGCAGTAATCAAGGCTAGAGAAGTCAAAGTGGTAAGGGAGAAGACTGACAGGGGCAGTGAAGTTAGAGGGTATCCTGAAGTTAGAGTTGAAATAGAACTATAGATTAAGAAGTGACTCGATAGCGAAGTATTGCAGCTACACCTCCAAATGCTCTTTTTAGTTCTTCACCTTCTTCAGTTTCAGTGGAAATCAGCTCTACGGTTGCTCCAGTCTTCTCAGCTAGACTTATTAGTTCATCAATGAGATCTTCCTTGCTTTTGAGTACTAATGGCGAAGAGCAGTTGGGGCATACTTCGCTGAGAATTCTTGTTTCCTCCTTTCTTGGAGCTACGAGTACTTTCTCGTAGGAGCAATTTGGACAGACCAAGTCTATTTTTTCAAGGTCTAAATCGGTGGATATTAGGAGCAGGTCTACAGCTCCCCTTTCGAGTAGTTCTCGGACTTCCTTTATGCCGTAGGCGACTAAGTCGCTGTTCTTTACGAGAGTTTGGAGGAACTTCTGGACGAGCTGCTTCTCTCTTATGTACTGCACATTTTCAAGTAGAGATCTACTTCTCTTAACTAGCTCGTAAATACCTGCTTCTCCTGTATAGCCTATATCTACGACGCCAATTATTTTGTTTTGAAGTTGGTAGTGGAGGTACTTTCCCTTTACAAAGTCGTACTTTGTTGGGCCTGGCCCTCCAACGATTATTCCACTCAAGTTTATCGGTTGTTTGAGGAATATTTTCTCGGCGTACTCAGCAATTCTCTTATAGAATTCGTGTGCCATTTGCTCAATTATCCTTTCAAATCTCCTCTGCGATTGGCCGCCGGCATCATGCTTTCCCGGGACGCCGGAAGTTATGTGCTCTACTATTTCCAGTCGCCTGCCCTTTAATATGGCGAAAGTTGCTTCTTGCCTGTCGAGCACTATCAACCCATAAAACTCCTTTTCAGCTAGGAAGTCCTTTAGCGGCTCTACGTAGAATTTGCTGTCGCATCGGTACAGGTATATCTTTATGGGTTCCGGTGGAATTATCAGGTGTACTTCAAGCTTCTCATCACCTGGAACTCCTCTTGAAACGTAGCCGCAGAAAATCACTAAGCCTGTTTTGGGAACTTGCTTGAATAACTTTAACCTTTGCATGCATGATGTGAGCGCGTCAAGGACGTGATGCCTAGTCGTTCTGTCCTTTATGTTAGAGGCTTGAGAGTACTCTTGCCGCAAGACGTTCATTATGTCTGAAATTTGCCTTCCAGGAGGGATGTACAAGCTTATGAGCTCAGTACCTCTACCTTGCTTTGACTCAAGCTCTTTAATCATTTTCTCCAATTTATACCGCTCAACTGAGCTTCTCGGCTTTTCCATCTGCTTCACCTAGCTGCTTATAAATGCCACACGAGCTAGAAGACTATCAGTAAAACGTGATAAATCTTTATAAATATTATTTAGAAGCAGGGATTGGGGGTTTTAAATGAGAAGTTTAGTTATCAAGCTTAGCGGTCACCTTCTATTTACAGACCTTAATGCGGAGAAACTGCGAAAATACGCTGAAGTGGTAAAGGAGCTTCTCAACGGAGGGTATAGAGTTGCCGTAGTTGTTGGGGGAGGAGGAAAGGCGAGAGAGTACATTAAAGTTGCTAAGGAGCTGGGAGCAAGCAATTTTGAAAGAGATGTCATAGGAATAAGAGTAACTCAAATTAATGCAGCTCTTTTCGCTTTGGCTTTAGGGGAATTTACGCAGGTATCGATTCCCAAAACTTTAGAGGAGATGTGGGAGTGTGTACGGCAGGGTATTAGCAAAGTTATTGTTACTGGAGGTTTGATACCTGGTCAATCTACTGTGGCGGTAGCTGCGCTACTGGCTGAAGCTATGAGAGCGGAATTGATGATTAACGCTACTAATGTTGAGGGCGTGTATACAGCGGATCCTAGGAAGGATCCTAATGCAAAGTTGCTGAAGAAAATTACAGTCAAGGAGCTAATTGAAGTTCTCAGGAAAGCACGTGCAGAGGCTGGTACATACGAGCTCTTCGATTTGACGTCGCTTAAAATAATTGAGAGGTCGGGAATAAGGGTGAGAGTTGTAGATGGGAGGAATGAGCAGAACATCCTTAGAGCAGCACTTGGAGAAGATGTTGGAACGCTAATTGTCCCGTCAAAATGATTGAATTACCACTTAACCTAACCACTAATAGTGCAAACGTAAATCATTAATATAAAAAGGTAATCAACTCCGCGAGAGCAAGAAATATATTTACGCTCAGCACTAACATTTAATGGTCCCGCAGCCTCAACGGCGGCGTCGACTAGACACGGAGCTTAGCTCCGAGGATGAAAAGTCGGCCTCCAGCTGCGGGAAAATAAGTGTAGACCCAAACAAGCCGGGTTGTCGAGCCCGGCACGTTTGGGTCTGAAGCGAGCTCAAGCCCCACGAGTGGTGCCCCCGCGGCTCGTATGGCTTTTTGCGGCCGTACGAAACCCGGTTGATCCTGCCGGACCCGACCGCTATGGGGGTGGGACTAAGCCATGCAAGTCGCGCGCCCCGGGCAACGGCGGGGCGCGGCGGACGGCTCCGTAAAACGTGGCTAACCTACCCTCGGGACGGGGATAACCCCGGGAAACTGGGGCTAATCCCCGATAGG
>QMQZ01000008.1 GCA_003649145.1 Thermoproteota archaeon | reverse complement strand
CATCAAATGTGCAAGTCTAATCGCGAATAGGAGTGCTGCTCGAAGACTTTTCGGTGGTCTGCTAAATGCAAGTGATAGTCCTGCACTTTTCACCTCAAAGCCATTTTCCAAAAAGAAAGTCAAGTCGTGGTGAATCGTAGCTGGACGAAGCATCCAGTAATTGGTATTACATACATGTATTATCCCAGATAGATGCGCATCTGACACCTTTCTTGGGAGCTGCTTAATCAAAGTATACTCGCTCATAACCGCATCTCCAGTTGCCGCATGCACCTTATCTGGGAAGGTAGGTGCATAATGCTCTCTTTCAAGTAGTCTCTCTACATCGTAGACGGGTAATCCTAATCTAGTCATCGAGTGGCGGTAATCCTCTAATCCTTGTTCTAGCAATATTGCATTTACAAACTCTCTAATTAGAGGTGCAGTTAAGTAGCTTATTTCAAGCTTTAAGAGCCTCTCCTCAGCTTCTCTAGCAATAGCTTCAGCTATCTTTTTAGGAGCATTAGCCTCCCGCCTTAAAGCTTCAACAATTTTCTTTCTCTCAAATGGCTCCATAGTTAAACTTGAAGTTCTAACAAGCATACGTCTAGCTTTCTTCCTACTAATCTCCTCAATTTCCCATATTAATTCTGCCATAATTTTCCCAACATCTGTAAGTGCATATTTTCCTGATGCGGGAACTGTAGTCACGAGCCCAGCTTCAACTAACGTCTTTAAATGGTAGCCAAATTTCCCAGCATCAGTACGAGGAGACATGTTAAGTTCCTGCATTAACTCGGTAAAACTGAGCTCGTCACTCCTACTCAACTTCTTAAGTATTTCAATTCTTGTGGTGTTCGATAGTGCTCCTAAAATTCTCTCAGCAGAAATCCTTGAACGCTGCGTAAGCTACCCCCTTATACTAATATGCGCCAATCTGTTTTTACCGTTTTGTTTCATTCTATGCTTAAACTAAAGTTTTTCAAGGCATGAAGCAGCTTTTCAACTGTAGGCATATACGAAACAGCAAGAGGTATTTGCTCTATTCTCGCCAACTTAATGGCAAGGGAGTCTACCTTGTCGGTTCCATGTATGATCACTGCAGCTGGCTTTATTGGATTTACTCTCACAGCAACCATTGGAGACCTCCCCCTAGAAACTTTTGTAAATATCAATGCCCTCATTGAAGTGGTGCCCATAAGCTTCATGAAATCTGCTCCGGAGAGCATTTCGATACACTTTATGCTGTCAACAACAGTATATCCGAAGATTTTTCTGTCTCCGAGATGTTGGCAGGCGATAATTTCTGCATTGATCACTTGACAGAGACCTTTAATGGATACTGGCTCAGAGAATTCCTTCATATCTAAAATGGCTTCTGTAGGCATGCTCATTATTCTGGAAAACTCTCTCAACACCGGGCTTCCTCGATTTTTGTCTATAACTAGCAATGCCTCAACAAATCGCTTAATGAATTTAGCTCCTGGAGACCGTCTTCTCCCCCCTTCATAGTCACTTATGACCGATGGAGAAACTTTCATTACATTGGCCAGCTCAACTTGTGTAATGTCAAACAATTCTCGCCATTTTTTCATGGCTACCCATGGTTTATCTGATAGAACTATTTCTCCAGCAACTTTCCTAGCTAACTCTTCTTCAATAGACATTACTTTCAACTCCACGCAAATCTAATCTATTCTAGCATTGTAAAGCATAAAAGTGTTGAGCGTTAGTCAGCAAATATTTAAACGAGGACTTTTCTTTTTCTTTCTAGGAGTCCGCGCCAGCTAACTACTGTGGGGCCGTAGGCTAGCCTGGAAGGCTGCGGGGTTAGAGCTCTGCTCCCCCAATGGGTCTCCGTGACCGGAGTTCAAATCTCCGCGGCCCCACCACCTAAAGAGTTTTCATTCTTAACTTTCTGCATGTACTCCCGATACTCTTTCTAAGTCTATTTCAAATGCGGCTACAGGGTTTTCTAGTTTGAAATTCTCCAAAACTTCTGGATAAATCTCTCCAAGAATTCCAACTACGTCATTGTATACTCTTATCTGGGCAGTTCTGCCGCGGATGAAGCTTGGGTGGTAGGCGGGCTCTAGTTTAAATGGTATTTGCAAATTCTCTAGGAGTGAAAATAATGATGCTTGTATATCTTCGAACCCTACCTTATAATCTGTCATTGCTGCTGCTAGCTTTAATGTACACTTAGTCTTCGTCTCCTCATTTTCTTTGCAAATTGTTACTACCTTTCCAATTTCAAAAATCTTCTGGGGGTATGCTGCGTGTTTATTATTGCTCAAGAATTCAAGGAGTTTGGGTAGCAACCAGCTTCTCAAAGCAGAATACTTGCGTAATATGGGGTTAACTATCTCAATTATTCCATCCGTCTCCAATCGCATTCTTTTCGATAGAGCTTCCCTGTTAGATAATATGTGTGTTATTACCTCTTGAAATCCCATAAATGCCATAATTTTCCTAGCTTTTCTCGCTAATTTATTTACAATTAGCTCCTTACCAGTATTTAGGACGCTGACAGCGCCTTCCCTTACATTTTCAAAGCCGTAGATGATGCCGATATCTTCTATAATATCAATTTCATGAATCACGTCAATGCGATAAGGAGGTACAATAACTCTCACTCTTCCATCTTCAATCTTTGCTTTAAATCCACTTTTCAGTAAAAGTGCTATTAGTTCTGTTGAATCAATTTTAATGCCAAGAGCCTCCTCTACTTGGTGTGGTTCAATCAGGAATTCACTTGACTCCATCAAGGGGGTAACCCAAAGATCGTCTGGATATTGAATTTTAACCCGTTTTGGGGTTCCTCCCCTCTCTAAGGTATTTGCTACAAATATTTCCAGCACCTCTTTAACTATCCTATCATTTGTGCCGGTAACTATCAAAAGGACATCGGACATGTGTGGAGTAATTTTCGTTTTGGCGCTTTCAACAATTGGAGGGGCCGATAATACCTCTCCGGCGGAATCAACTATTACTGGGCATTTCTCATAGCCGTGCAGAAGGTACCTCTCCCTCCTCCAAGGTTCTCTCATCATAACTTCAGTCAGTTTGAGTTTTTCTTTTCTTCCTCGAGGGCTCAACGTGATTTCCTCTATTTTTCTTGCGGTGTATGTGAGCGGCCCTTCAACAAGACTATAGTCGTGAATCTCTATTGAAGCAAGAAGCTTCCTTCCACAATATGTTTCATGTAATTTTCTCTGGAGCTGCCTCATCTGCATTAGTGCCTCATGGCTTAAATTCACATTTTCGACTACAGCGCAAGCAATGTATGGCCTTACGTCCAAAACTTCATCATCTACACGTACTTGACACACGGGTTCAGCCTTCACATCAATAGCTGGCTCTTCGTATATCCCCATGATGTGCTTTATAGCTCTACTAATCCCCTCTGCCGAGAAAAGATCTGGCCTATCAAGCGAGACTAATAGCTCTATCAATTCTCCTCTAACAAATTTTATTTCACATTTAGTTAGCGTCAAGAACTTTGAAACATCTTCTGCACTAAGTTTTGCGCCAACGAGTGTTTGTAGATCCATTAGATTCACTTTTATCGGTATCATGACAACCACTCTGCTTGCTTTCTCAAGATGTTCAGATTTTTAGAGTAAAGCTCTCCATAACTACAAAGCTTCAGGCAGGCAAGCGCAACATTACTTAGGTTTACACTCCAAATTATAGCTGGCTTCTCTAATTCAAGTATCCTCCTAATTTCAGGTCTCAGAAGACCTCCCTTCGCACATGTAAGCCATGATCCGCCAGCATCTTTTACTCTAATTTCAATGCTGGGCTCAGCATACGGCAAGTATGCAGGCCTTATTTTCATCTTGTCTATTCCCAGCTCGATCAGTATCTTCTTAAGTATGCCCAGAAGTTTACTTATATTCGCATCCTCATCGCTGTATACTCCACCCAGCTGCATGTCCTCTACTGGCGTTTCAACGTCAGAAATTTCGCGCCTAAATGTCCTCAATATACAGAAGGCCCTTATAGGTGGCTTCTTATGTGTAGTCAAATACCTAATTAAAGGCGACATCGGCTCAATGTTTAATATAAGCTTTTTAGAGCGCTGTATACTCCATTTACCTCCCCACCCCTTGGAACCTGTGATCCAGCCATTTTCGTGAGTAGCTTTGACCCTATTAATCAACTCTTTATGTACTACTTCTCCCTCGTTGGGAGTTTTAATCCAATAAACTTCACTTAAGCTTCTAGAGGGATGCTCCTGGGCGTAAAAAAGCATGTCAAAGCTCCAAAACTCTAACTCGACTATTGACCCGGTACACTCTTCAAAGCCCATGAACAGTAGTGTTTGTCTGGCTCTATCAGTTATCTCGTTGAGAACGTGCAGCTTACCTGGATAAAATTCAGGAGGTTTTGCAGTTACATCATACTGCTTGAAATACCCCTTTCTCCATGTGCCTTCTACAATATGCTCGCGTGTAAGTGCCTTTATTACTTGGCTCTCACTTGCCTGCTTCAGCATCTCTTCTCCTTCCTTTGTGAGAAAAATCGTTATTTCCGTTTTTTCCTCAACCTTTACAAGTTTCCTGGCTTTCAGTTTTTGGAGAGTTCGTTGCAGCTCACTGTCTACTCTGTTTATGATAGATATTCTGCCGCTTGATTGACTAAGTTCTTTAAGTATCTTCTCGTCATAGCCTTCTGGCGGGGACTCAGCTAGTGCATGTACTAATTGCTCTTCACCATCTCTTTCTATTTCTATCCAGCCTTTCTTTTTAGCCCATCCTAGTGCAGCTTTCATTTGTTTATTCATTTTTATACTTGCTGTCAGTCGTTTTAATGGAACTTTACCTCCCATAGCAACTATTTTTCTCAAGATCTTCCTTTCAGGTAAACCTTCTTTAGCATACTTCAAACCTTCATCGGTCAATGATACAATTGTCAGACGTCTCTTAGCAATTTTTACAGCGCCCTTTTCAGCTAAGCCTTCGACAATTGATGCGATGGTCGCCTCTTCTTTTGTACACTCCCTAGCTAGGACTTCAAGTTTACGTTTACCTCCTGCATTTCTCAACTTTTGAAGGACTAGTACTTCAAGCACACTGAAGTTGCTGGAGTTTTTCATAGTCTCTCTTCTTTTAAAATAATTATGTGGTTGGGCTGCTTTTAGTGTTTCTTTAAATCTCTATCCACTTTCCAACTTCTGCTACTATCACTTTGACGTCTGGTGCAAACTTTTTGACCAGCTTTTCAAATTCATGGGGATCCTGCTTTATTACTGGAAACGTGTTGTAGTGCATTGGGATGACTACTTTTGGTTTTATTAGCTCTGTAGCCTTAGCGGCCTCTAAAGGTCCCATTGTGAAGTGGCTTCCTATGGGTAGTAGAGCAAGCTTAGGCTTATACAGCTCTCCTATAAGCTTCATGTCAGCGAAGAGCGAGGTATCTCCTGCGTGATAGACGCTCTCATCACCATGCTGAATTACAAAACCTACTGGAGCGCCTCTCTCGCACGAGTGGAAAGCTGGAACCATTATTACTTTTAAGTCTTTGACTATGGTTGATCCTCCGATGTTCATTCCTACGGTATCCTTTACTCCCTGCGATAGTGCATACTGGCTTAGTTCATAAATGCCAACAAAAACTGCACCAGTATTTTTGGCTATCTCTATAGCGTCGCCCAAGTGATCGCCATGGTCATGTGTTACAAGTATAACGTCTACTTCTTTAAATTCCCCAGGCTTATTTTTAGCCACGGGGTTCCCTGTAAGCCATGGATCTATTAGTATTCTCTTTTCGGAAATCTCTATTTCAAAACCAGCATGACCAAGCCATCTTACTTTCATTTTCCCACCGCATTAAAGTATTAAGGTGCTATTCTACCTAAATTTAATTGCTGTTTAAATAAAGATTCTTGACGAGTAGATACAAATGCTCAACTCAAACTTACGTGAGAAAATTTGTATTCGACCAGCGCGTGAAGAAGATATCAACGAAATATTCAGCATCGAAGTTCAATCCTTTAAAGACCCTTATCCCAAGTCTCTTCTGAGAATGCTACTACAAATGTCACGAGAAACATTTCTTATCGCAGAGTCGGATGATAAAATTATTGGTTACGTAATTTTACTGATAAGGCGGAAATACTTGGGGCACATATTGTCCTTGGCAGTAGCTCCACCATACAGGAGAAAGGGCGTAGCAACAGCTCTATTAACTTCAATCGAAGCTAAGGCTAGAAAATTAGGTGTGAAGGTTCTGAGACTTGAAGTTAGGGTCAGCAATAAAATCGCTATTAACCTATACTTGAAACTAGGATTTAAGAAGGCTTATCAAATTCCACGGTACTACCGGGATAATGAGGATGCTCTTGTCATGTTTAAAATTCTAACCGAGAAGAATAAGTTTGATTGTGAGAATAATTAATGGGGCGTTGATTTGTGAGGGAGACCATCACATTTTGGCCTCTAGACGTAACTTATACTATTCAAGATAACGTGCCCGTCGTATGCTTCTGGAGCATAACAGATGATGGGAGAAGAGTGCTAATACTAGATCGAACTTTTAGGCCATACTTCTACGTATTGCCTAAAGACAATCGCTTTCTCTCATCCATCACTAATAACATTAAGAAATTAAGTAACCCAAATACTCCAATACTCAGTGTAGAACAAGTTGATAAGCTCTTCTTCGGGAAACCAGTAACTGCACTCAAAGTTACTTGCCTGCTACCAGCTACGCTGTCCTCTTTAAAGGAAAAAATACTGAAGCTTCCCGGTGTGAAGGACGTCCTCGAAGCCGATATACGTTTTTACATGAGATACATGGTAGATAAGGGCGTATACCCCTGCGCTTGGCACTCTGTGGAAGCAGAGCGCCTCAAGAATAAGGAAAACGTTCGCGTCGATGCCATATATGAAATGAAAAGTGAACCAAAAATTACTGACCGCCGTGACATTCCTGATTTAAAGATTCTATCACTTGATGTTGAATGGTATAGTCCTAAGGGGTCACCAAAACCTCACAGCGCCCCTATAGTGGTCATCACCACAGTCATGAATACTGGTGAAAAAGCTCAATTCACTCTAGAAGAATTTGATGAAAGAAGCCTCTTAAAAGAATTTGCAAATTACGTTGTTAAAGTAGACCCAGACATTATTGTTGGCTATAATTCTAATAGATTTGTTTGGCCATACATCTTAGCTAGAGCAAAGAACCTAAACGTCAATATCCCATTAAGTAGAGAGCTTTCAGAACCACAGACTAGCACATATGGTCACATTTCAATTGCAGGGCGAGCTAACGTCGACATGCTTGACTATGCAGAAGACCTCTATGCAATCAAAGTCAAAACTTTAGCAAATGTGGCTGACTATCTAAACATAAAGCCTAAAGAAAAGCAATTTCTACTCAGTCCACCATGGGTGTATCAGTATTGGGGGGACACTAGTAAACGAACTGACCTATTAAAGCATTCAATGGAAGCTGCAGAGCTAACTTTAGAAATTGCAAAGAAGGCCCTTCCATTTGCAATGCAACTATCAAGCGTTACTGGAATACCTCTTGATCAAGTTTTAGCAGCGCCAGTTGGCTTTCGTGTAGAGTGGTTCTTAATTCGACAAGCTTTCATGGAAAATGAGCTCATACCAAATAGAGTTGAAAGACCATACATTCCGTATCGCGGCGCGTTAGTTCTCAAGCCCAAAAAAGGCTTGCATGAGAATATTGCCGTAATAGATTTTTCAGCTATGTACCCCAGCTTGATGATAAAGTACAATATAAGTCCAGACACGTATGTTCCTCCGGATGAACCCTTACCTCCAGAAGAGTGCTTCATCGCTCCTGAAGTTGGCCATAAATTCAGGAAAAGTCCACCTGGATTCTATAAGCGTGTGCTGGAAAAGCTCCTCGAATTAAGGAGGCAAATCAAGAAGCAAATGAAGCTTCTAGACCCCTCCTCTGCCGAATACATACTTCTCGATAACCGACAGAAGGCGATTAAAGTTATAGCTAATGCATGCTACGGCTACACTGGATGGCTTGGGGCTAGGTGGTACGTT
>QMQZ01000007.1 GCA_003649145.1 Thermoproteota archaeon | reverse complement strand
GCATAAGATCGATTGACTCTTTCTCCATTATTCTTTTAATAGCTGAAATCCTATCTTTAAAAGTGCTAGTGCTCAACATGATAAACACCTGGCGGGGACATTATTGATTAAGCCTGAGGACATTTTAAAAGTTACACTTGAAGTTAGGAGAGAACTAGGCTACCATACAGTCAGCACACCCAACATACTTTCAGTGAGGCTAGATGAGGAAGAGGACAAGATGTACATACTTTGCGGGGACAGGCCCGATAGAGCTGTTTTAATGGGTCCTGGAGGCAGAGTTCTCGTAGAGCTTATGAAGAGGCTAAATGTTAAAGTCATCGTGGTGAGGACTTTAACCGACGTCCTCGTCAGAGCTGAGAGGATTAGGCAAGCATTGGATAGTGCGAGGAAACTGCTTGATGAAGTATCTTCAAGTAATGTGAGAAAACTGCTTAAAGAGCGGTTAATTCCAATAGCCGAGGAGGAGCTTAAGGATCCAATTAAGCGCCGAATACCTAAGTTCGAGGATTTAGACGTAGATGTGGCAGTAGCATTTTCAGGTGGAGTGGATAGTGCAGCTACACTCGTTTACGCCAAGATGCTTGGATTGCACGTAACTTCAATCACAGTATATCCTGGACCATTCATAATTCCTGAGCACGCAGAGAGGGTTGTGAAGGAGTTTACCGAGAAGGTTGGGGTTGACTGCGTATTTGTCAAGCCGACTTCCAGCTTTGATAACATAATTTCAAAGGCAATGGCAGGCCACATAATGCCTTGTAAGCGGTGTCATGAAATTGTTGAAAGAACGGTTTACGATGAAGTTTCTAGACGTAATATTGAGGTGGTGTTTTTCGGGGATATGCTTCCTACAGGGTGTCATTCGATTAGGTGCGTTAATGACATCGTTAGGGTGAATTTTCCTGCATTTTTAGCGTTAACTAAGACGGACACCATAATTATTTCCAAGCAGCACGGGTATCCTGATGTGAAGCTCAAGTATGGCTGCCCTCTCCTTAGAGTTGTTTTGAAAAGGCATAAGCACTTGAGGTTGGCTGCAATTCAGCGAGTTTTGAGAGAGGCTAGAGCAGGAGTACTTGAGCCTAATCAAGCATTAAAATTGATTAAAAGTGTAATTGCACTTTAGCACACTCTTGGAAGTGGCATTCCAATTGGAGGTTCTAGTATTCGCTTACCGCCAATTACCGTCTCCAAAATGACGTAGCCTGGACTTTCACTTCGAACTTCACCGATGATAGCAGCATCTCTCCCAAGCTTTGTTGACTTTATGGCTTCTAGCACTTCACTAGCCTTTTCAGCTCTAACTCCAATAACGGCTCTCCCTTCACAAGCCAAGTATAGGGGATCTAGACCTAGCATTTCAGCAGCAGCTTTCACTTCACTTTTGATTGGTATTTTGTCTTCTCCTATCCAAACGCTGACCCCTGACTTCTTCGCTAGCTCATTGAGAGCTGCAGCTAAGCCACCTCTAGTAGGGTCTTTAGCTGCAGTAATTCCACCTACTTTGAGTGCTGCTTCCATTACTGGCCAGATTGGAGCTACATCTGAGGTTATGCTGCATTCAAAAGAAATTCCTTCTCTGACAGAGATTAATGCCAATTCATGGTCGCCAATGGTGCCAGTGACGATTATTTTGTCTCCAGGTCTTAGGCCTGAGTCTCGTATTACTCTTCCTCTTTTAGCTAAGCCTATGCCGGTAGTAGTTATGACAATTTTGTCTACCTTACCTTTAGGCATGACCTTGAAGTCTCCTCCAATGACTGCTACGCCTATATCTTCAGCGGTAGTGGCCATTGAATGTACTATTTTCTTCAAGTCAGATATCGGGAAGCCTTCTTCAACAATCATCGAGTTGAGGATTGCAAGTGGCTTTGCCCCCATAACTGCTAGGTCATTTATCGTCCCCGAAATAGCCAGCTTGCCTATGTCTCCTCCTGGAAAGAATATGGGATCCACCGTATACCCATCAGAAGTCATCACTAGCTCCAAATCCTCAATTGGTATCGTCGAGCCGTCGTCCATGTCCTTAAGACCTAAACCCTCAAAAACACTTCCAAGCTTGAAATTAGGTATTATGATCTCCTTGATAAGGTTCGCCATGGCTTCTCCACCGCTTCCATGGATTAGCTCGACCCTATCGCCGATTAGCACTTCGACCTCCCCTCTTGAAAACCATAATACTTAATAGTCAGCGATAAATGTAGCGTTAAATTGGTGTAAAACGCTGGAGGCGTTGCAATGAGCTTCTATCAAGGGAAAGATCTTCGCAAGCCAAGTGGCGGTAGAATTAGGCCACATAGGAAGAAGAGGAAGTTCGAGCTAGGAAGACCCCCAACTGAAACTTTGCTTGGAAAAGAGGAGATTAGGAAAGTCGAGAGAGTTAGAGGAGGAAACATAAAGATCAGGTTGAAGCTTTCCGCTTTCGCTAATGTAACTGACCCTGAGACGGGTAAGACTCAGAGGGTTCCAATCATTAGGGTCAAGAAAAATCCAGCAAACCCAGATTATTCAAGGAGAGGCGTAATAACGAAAGGGGCTGTCATCGAAACACCACTAGGAGAAGCCGTAATAACTTCAAGGCCAGGGCAAGAAGGCATAGTGAACGCCGTGCTAGTTAAAGGCAAAAAGTAATCATGGCGATCTAGTTGCGAAGGAGAGATAGGATAGTTATCTGGCCTATTTACTTCAATTCTAACGTTAGTAGAAGTTACGGGCGTAAAGTGCCTTTGAGCCTTTCAGTTGAAGACCCTAAACTGGAAGAGGTTGTTGAAGCAGCACGTAGAGTTGGACTTAACCCGATAGTCGAGGCAGATAAGGCTTACCCGAAGATGTGGTGGAAAGAGAAAGGGAGAATATTAGTTGAAAAGCGGGCGAGCAAGACTAAAATCCTAAAGGAGATAGCGTTAGCTTTAAAGGAGGTTAGGCGTAGAAGTAAGCAGAAATGATAAGTTCTCATGTGTTCTTTATATTTGTAAAGTGCGCTACACTTATAAGAGCATTCTTCTATTTCAATAACGCGCTTTGGGGTTGATGTATTGAAGCGCCTCGGGAGAGTACTTCGCGTCACGAGGCGAGGCTTGATCCTCGTAAAAGCCACTGCTGCACCGCCAATTGATGCGAGAATTCTAGACGCTAAGGGAAGACACATAGGGTGGGTTTACGACGTATTTGGACCCGTAAAATCACCTTATGTTTTGGTTAAACCTTCCACCGACTTAGATGAGCTTAAAAGCTCTCTGAAAGGTGGAATTTACTTTTCTGGTACTGTTAAGAGGAGGATGAAGACTTGGAAAAGGATGAGGCGCAAATAGAGAGATGTCCTGAGTGTGGTAGTACTGAACTCATAAGGGATTATGAAAGGGCGGAAATAACATGCCTCAACTGCGGACTTGTCATTAGTGAGAGAATAGCAGATCCAGGACCTGAGTGGAGAGCTTTTGACCAAGAGCAAAAGGAAAAGCGCGCGAGAGTAGGAGCGCCAATGACATTAACTATACACGATAAGGGCCTCTCGACAATCATTGACTGGAGAGATAAAGACAGCTATGGAAAGGACTTAACTCCACGAAGGCGAGCGCAAATTTACAGGCTTAGAAAGTGGCAGAGGAGAGTTAGAGTCTCAGATGCCTCCGAAAGAAACTTGGCCTTTGCACTTCAGGAGATCGAGAGAATAGCATCACAATTAGGCTTGCCGAGAAGTATACATGAAGAATCCGCGTTAATATACAGGAAGGCAGTTGAAGAAAGACTTGTAAGAGGAAGGTCTATTGAAAGCATGGCAGCTGCAGCTCTCTATGCAGCATGCCGCAGGTTCGGCATACCTCGAACACTAGACGAAATAACGAGAGTTGCCAGAGTTGGGAAGAAAGAAATCGGCAGGAGCTATAGATTCATAGCTAGAGAGCTCTTGAGGAAGATTCCCCCAACAAACCCCATAGAGTACATACCGAGACTTATAAGTCAACTTGAATTGGCAGGAGAAGTTCAAATGAAGGCGAGCGAAATAGTTCAGCAAGCTAGTAAAGTTGGACTGACCTCTGGTAGAGGCCCAATAGGCGTAGCAGCAGCTGCAGTTTACATTGCAAGCGTAGTACTAAACAG
The DNA here is from genome assembly GCA_003649145.1 of Thermoproteota archaeon. The sequence goes on along the minus strand of QMQZ01000007.1, from coordinate 3,936 downwards.
GAAGCGCACCCAAAGAGACATTGCAACTGCAGCAGGCGTAACTGAAGTCACTATAAGAAACAGGTATAAAGAGCTCGTAGAAAGATTAGTAATAGACGTACCCTTATAGTTCACCTTCCCCCGTTTCTTTATTCACATATTAAAAATAAAGTGATAAAATCACTGTATCGTACATAAAAAGAGAAAAATACCATATAAACCAATTAGATATAATAGGCTGGGAGTAAAGTTGCCCAGAGTAAAGCTAAGCTTAATGGAAAAGCGAGCCATAGAGATAATCAAGAAAGCCGGAGACGAAGGTGTGCTACAGAGCGATTTGTGGAAAATGCTAGGAACAGACAGCAGAGAAGGCTCTAGAATAGCGATAAGACTTGAGCGGAAGGGCTTCATTGAAAGGGAGCCAACAGTCCACGCCGGCAAGAAAACTTACAGGTTAAGGCTGATAAAGCGCCCTCCAAGGAAAATATCGATAGCAACCGTTAAAGGCTGCCCATGCTTCGTATGCCCAGACTTGACTAAGTGCGCAATAGGCCACGTCATAAACCCAGTGACGTGCAAGAAGCTCACAACTTGGATATTGGAGCAAATATCTTCCCAGCTCGAGGAGAGCGAGAGGCGAGGTAATGACTAGAAGGTGGCGTGATAGGAAGGACTTCTACTACTTTAAAGCCAAAGCAGAAGGTTATAGGTCGCGGGCAGCTTTTAAGCTTAAGCAGATAATAAAGAAGTTTAAAGTTATAAGAAGAGGAGACGTCGTAGTTGACTTAGGAGCAGCTCCCGGCGGGTGGCTTCAAGTAGCGAGAGAAGCAGTTGGAAGTAAGGGTTTTGTGATAGGTGTGGATTTAGTTCCAATAACTCCTTTACCATGGAAGAATGTCAAAACAATAGAATTGGATGTTACATCAAAAAATGCCGCTGAAAAAATCAGAGAGCTCCTGCCAAGAGGCTCAGCAGACGTCCTACTCTCAGATTTAGCTCCTAAGGTTTCTGGAATATGGGATCTGGACAATGCGAGGCAAATATTCCTGGCGGAAAAAGCTTTAGAAATAGCTGATCAAGTTTTAAGAGCTGGTGGGAATGCTGTCATAAAGATCTTCCAAGGATCCTTGACTGATGACTTCCTTAAAAAGGTGAAAAAGTCATTTAGGATAGTTAAGCTTTACAAGCCTCCAGCTTCCCGTAAGGAAAGCGCTGAAATCTACGTTATTGCAATTGGCATGAGGAGAAAGCCTCATAAATCTTCGAGAGAGGAGCATTAGTTCGCACGCCTTTTGGGTGAAAGTGAGTTCTCGACGCGAAAAATCCCATTTGGCGGAGCTTTTTGATAACTTCACCCACAGGCGGGGAGGATTGTCTAAGTCTACTCGCAATTGCATCCAATATGAAGTAGGTTGGAGGGCCGCCTACCTCTTCTAAAATCACCTCCAAAAGTCTACTAACTCGCACAGCATTCTCCAGCTCCTTCTCACTAGAAGCCTCAAGCATTCTCTCGACAAAGGACTTCTCGAATATGGAGCCACACCACATTGGCCCTCCAATGAGAAGGGGGGAATTGCACTCAGGACATGATGACGGAATAGGAGAAGCCACTCCTCTTATTACATCCCTGAAATAGCAGTTTCGACAGTAAATGACGTAACCCAACCACTTGAGCAGTTCATTCGCCTTCGTAGCGTTGCGCTCAAGAATAGCGTAAACTCTAATGTAATGATCTGTAGAATGGGAGAAAACTACGCGTGCGGCAAAGTCTGCCTCTGCAGCTTTTTTCACTAGGCATGCAACCAATAGGCGCACGGCAATTTCATGGCAAAAATCCACTTTTAACGGCAACCCGCCATACTTCCTCAAGCAGGTTAGGGGGTATTTGCCGCAAAGAGGCGGCATGTCAGTTGCGGTTAGGCATAGAAGACCGCCATCTCTGAGGGCACGAATTGATGACTCAATAAAGGGAACTGGAGAGCCGAAGGGATCTACGTCGATTACGTCAAATCGCGTTTTGGGTGATGAGTGCTTTAGAAGGATGAGCCTCGCATCAGAGCACGTGATATCTATGAGGGATTCGAGGTTATTTAGCTTGACATTTTCAATTGCAAGCTCTGCAGCTTTAGGATTCACATCATTCAACAAAACGTACTCTACACCGTCAACCTCAGAAGCATAACGTAGCCCTCTAATGCCAGTTGCAGCGAGAGGATCGCAAATTCTTATAGGTCTCTCAACTAGGCGTTGAAAGGCTTGAACTGCAAGTACGCCAATATCCCTGCAAAATGTCATTCTAGGATTGTAAAATACTGGAGCATATGTCGGGTCGAATCTTCCTTCCTCATCTTTAAAGTAATTTGGGTCTGGAATGAAAAGCTTCACCTTACCCTCCCTAATCAAGATTCTCGGAAAACTCAATGGAAACTACCTCCCCAATTGAGCTAGAATTTCTTTTAGAATGACTTGATGGAGTTTCTGGCGATTTTGCAATGTAACCTCATATACCTTGGGGTTGAGGTTACTGAAAGTTCTTTGCAGAGCTCTGCTCAGCCTCCAGTGAATTACTGCAATTACAGGCTTTGCACTTTTAAAAGCAGTGTAAATTGCTTTCTGGAAAGATTTGCTCTTTAGTTCCATTGGGCCAACCTCATCGATGACGATGACGTCGGCTGATGACAAGGCGTTGAGGATAGCATTAACGCCTATACTCTCCAAGTCACGTAGGTTTACGCCATACTTGCCTACTCGAACTCCAGTTTTCAAATTTACATGGGCAAGCCAGCCCTCTGAGCTGGAAAGTAAGTCAATTATTTTAAATCCGACTCGGCTACGTCCAACCCTCACTTCTGGACAAATAACGCCTCCAACGCGTAGATTTAGAGATTTTAGGGCATCAATGACTCTCTTACACACAGTTGACTTACCGATGCCAGGGCGCCCAGTTATGAATATTAGCATAATGCAAGCCCCAAAACATACAAAAAACATTAACTTATTAAGACTCTCGCATTAAGTGCTATTAGGTATTCAAGATGGCAGAGCATAACAGTAAAGTGGAGAGGCTAATTGCAGGAGTAGATGACGCAGGGAGAGGGCCAGTGATAGGGCCGCTAGTAATTGCAGGAGTGCTCATTAAGGAGTCCAAATTGCAGAAACTCGTGGATATCGGCGTGCGTGATTCAAAGCTATTGACACCTCAAAGGAGAAGTAAGCTTGCAGTAAAGATTATGCAAATCGTAGAAAAGTGGGCTTATGAAATTATTTCACCAAGTAAGATTGACGAGGCAGTGCAGCGAAAAAGGAGGGGTAAAGGAGGATTGCTAAATGAGATTGAAGCTGGGGCTATGGCACGAGTAATAATGAAGCTGAGGCCTGACGTGGTTTTTGTCGATGCATCTGACATCAATGAAGAGCGATATGCTGAAATGATTAGGAGGGCTCTGCCATTTGAAATTGAAATAGTATCTAAGCATAAAGCTGACCAGATCTTCCCGGTAGTTGCAGCAGCATCAATACTCGCCAAAGTTAAGCGAGACAGCATAATCAGCGAGTTAAGGGAAATTTATGGAGACTTCGGCTCTGGCTATCCTACCGATCCAAAAACCATAGAATTCTTAAAGCAGTATTTTAAGGAGCACGGAAATTACCCTGACATCGTTAGGAAGAGTTGGAAAACTCTCAGGAAGATTGAAGATGAACTATGTCAAAAGATGATGGATGAGCACGTTAAACGCGATCTGAAAAAGCGAAGCCAATAACCATTGACGTCCTGAGTATTCTTCTCAACTTAAAAACTTGGGGCCTGTACAAGTATACTGGGAGAGTGACGTCCTCCACCTTTTGCACTCTTTCACTTTCTAGGATTTTGAGAACTACATACGCCTCAGCTTTATCTCCTAAGACTTGAAATACCCCTCTACCCAAGTCTACTCGCCTTATCAGCACTATAGGCAG
>QMQZ01000006.1 GCA_003649145.1 Thermoproteota archaeon | reverse complement strand
TCATTGACGTTAACGTTAGAATTGCCTTTGCAAGATCTCCTTCGGCTTCGATTAGGGCTTTTCTCGCTGCTTCTAGGCTTACTCCTGCTTGTGCAGCTACTAGCTGCACGTCTTCTTCTGGTATTTCGGTGACTTCTTCTTTAGCTTCTTCTCTTGGCTCGGTTGTGGGCTCACCTATTACTTGGAATATTGTTTGTCCTCCAATTCTCATCACTGAGACTGTTGGGCTCGCCAGCTTGATTACTTCTCTACTCCTAATTATGACAACTTCTTCTACGTCTGTTAATTCCTCAAGTTGCATGCCTAGCTTTTTCATCATTCTCCTCATTTCTCTAGGTGACATCCTCCTCAAGTTATTCACCGCCAACTCCTTTTCTAACTTTAACTGCTTCTCCACTTTTAAATGAGAGCATTTCTTCACTGTTTAATGTTGCTCTTCCAACTGCTAATAAGTTGTCGTTTTCGTCGACGACTATCACTTCGCTTCCCGGCCTGATGTTTGGGTCTGCTTCAACTACATGTTTTGCGAAGACATTTCGGCCCTTTTTGATGAATCCTGCTACTTCGTTTTTAACTACGACTCTTAGCGTCGGCTTACTTGTTTTCTCGACGATTCTCCTTGCTCCATCTATTGATAGGGCGAGGTAGCCGTCGCTTGCTCTCATTGTCGCTAGCAGCTTTCCTTGGTGATATATCCTCCTTATTTTGCCTGTTTTCCTTGATTTCTCTATTTTTACGTCGCTTGGGAAAAGGATGTCTCCAATGCCAATTCCAAATTGGTAGTCTGCTATTCTTCTTATTTTGTAGAGGTCTGTCGAGGTCATTTTCCCACTACATGTATGGTATGGGGGTCGTCTCTTTTTTACTCTTCATAACCTTCTCTATTGCCTTCATGAAGTCTCTAACTAGTACTTGTTTTCTTCCCTCTCTTATGGCGTTCATTCCTGCTTCAGTGCATATTGCTTTTAATTCTGCTCCACTTGCTCCTTCTGTTATTTTGGCTATTGTCTCTAGTGAGACTTCTTCTGCTAGCTTCATTCTCCTCGTATGTATCTTTAGGATTTCAAGTCGCCCTCTTTCATCTGGAAGTGGGACTTCGATTATTCTGTCGAATCTTCCAGGTCTTAGGAGTGCTGGGTCGAGTATGTCTATCCTGTTTGTGGCTGCTATTACTTTCACGTTTCCCCTAGGGTTGAAGCCGTCGAGTTCACTTAGTAGCTGAGCCATTGTTCTTTGGACTTCTCTTTCTCCGCTCGTCGATATGTCTAGCCTTCTTCCGCCGATGGCGTCTATCTCGTCGATGAAAACTATGCTTGGAGCTTTTCTCCTTGCAAGTGAGAATAGCTCTTTAACCATTCTAGCTCCTTCACCAATGTACTTTCTGACGAGCTCTGAGCCTACTACTCTTATAAATGTGGCTTTTGTTTCGTGGGCTACTGCCTTTGCGAGCAGTGTTTTTCCGCATCCCGGTGGGCCGTATAGGAGGACTCCTTTTGGAGGGTCTATGCCTACTTCCTCGAATAGCTCTGGCTCTAGTAGTGGGAGTTCTACGGCTTCTCTTATTTCCCTTATCTGCTCTTCTAGGCCTCCTATGTCCTCGTAGGTTACTTCCGGCCTTTCAATTATCTCCATTCCCCTGACGTATGGGTCTTCGACTTGAGGCAGTATCTCAACTATGGCAAATGTCCTCTGGTTTAGTGCAACTCTAGTGTTTGGGCGTAGCTTCCGCTTATCTATGAAGCTCGACACTTGAACTACTAGGCTTTGCCCAGTTGAGCTCTTTACTATGGCTCTCCCATCATTTAGGACTTCGATCACGTACGCTTCGATCAGCGGTGGTGAGCTCAGCCTCCTCAGCTCCTCTCTTAGAAACTCTATTTCTTGAAGTAGCCTATCCCTCTCTTCACTTAGGACTTGGAATTCCAACTCTAAACTTCTGAGCTTCCTCTCCAAGTACTTCGTGTAGCTTTCGACTCTTTTGTAGTAGGTGGCTTCTTCGCTTTCTATTGGAGATGGCAAGGCATCGACCTCTCTTCTTCGCTGAGAGCGTTGCTTGCTCTGTAGAATATTTGGTACTCGGTCTAAAATTAAAATTTCTACCATGAGCGCAAACCGTATAAGTTTACTTGAGCATAATTGCAGTGGTGTAAATTTTGAGCTGCGAGTTATGTGGGAAGCCTCTCAGAGGTAAGGGAAAGAGGGTTTTGATTGCAGGAGCAGTGTTGACTGTCTGTAGTGAGTGCGCGAAATTCGGCTCTCCTGTCAGGGAGCCCCCTAGAATTTCAAGGTTTACTGCTAAGCCGAGGCGGCTTAAGCCTATTAAGCCTGTTGCAGCTAGTAGGGGGATGATGGAGGATCTGGAAGTAGTCGAGGATTATGCTGAGAAGATTAGGGCTGCGAGGGAAGCTTTGGGGTGGACTAAGGAGATACTTGCTGAGAGAGTTAAGGAGAAGGTTTCGGTTATAAGGAGGATAGAGTCTGGAGCCATGGTTCCACCCATTCCTCTGGCTAGGAAGCTGGAGTCGGTTCTTAAAGTTAAGCTACTGGTGCCTGCTGTGCAGTCAGAATTCTACCATCCTACGACGAGTGCCAGGAAGTTTGATTTAACGCTTGGCGACATTGCTGAGATTAAGTTTAAGAAGAAGCGGTAATTCTCCAATAATCCTCAATTTCAGCTCTTATTTGTTCGGCTATTGCGCGGAGTAGGTTGTCCAAGTTTGTTCCTTTCTTGGCGCTTATAGGTATTATGCACTGATATGGGAATGAGTTTCTCACGATTTCTTCGGCAGTTTTAATTTTGTCGCTTGAAGCTAGGTCTATCTTATTTAGGCATATTATTACTGGTGTTGCTGGGGCAACTCTCGTCAAGATCTCCTCTGAGGCTAGGACTTTCCTCCTAAGTTCGCTTTCACTTTCACTTGAATCTATTACAAGTAGTATTAGGTCTGCGAGTGCAAGTTCGTGTAGTGTTGCGTAGAATGCGTCTAGGATTAGTGGGTGCATGTCTTCTACGAATCCTATGGAGTCTACTAGGATGAAGCTCCCTAGCCCCTTAATTTCTACTCTCCGGCCGCAGGTTGAGAGAGTTGTGAATGGCCCTAGCCCTGTTGGCTTTGCCTCTCTTGCTAGCTTGTTGAACAGCTCGGTTTTTCCTGCTTGAGTGTAGCCCGTGAGTATTACTACTGGGAATCCAAGTTCATGCCTCTTGACTACTCTCATTTTGCTTTGAATCCTCATCTTCTCCAGCTTCTTTTCAAGTAGTGCTATCCTCCTTCTAACGTGGGTCTCGTAGACTTTGTGCAGGTATTCTCCGAGTGCTCCCCATCCTACCTGCTCGCCGTATAGGTTTCGGAATCTAATGTACTCCCTAGTCCATGGCAGCATGTAGTATAGGCGGGCTAGCTCTATTTGGAGCTTAGCTTCAGCTGTCCTAGCTCGCTCCTCGAATATCTCTAGTATTAGCAGGTTTCTGTCGATCACGCTTACGTGCCAGCCGACTTCCCTTCTAATCCTAAATGCTTGACTTGCTTTAAGTGCATTAGCGAATATTACTGTGCTCGCCCCAGTCTTCTCAACTAGCTCCTTCAGCTCCTTGACCTTTCCCTTTCCAATGTAAAATGCAGGGTCAGGCTTAGCTCTTCTCTGCGTTAGAAGTCCAACAACCTCGTATCCCCTACTTTTAGCTAGCTCTTTGAGCTCCTCAAGCTTCGACTTATTACCTCTAATAATGCACTCTACTAGTATTGCTTTCATACTCGCTAAATTCAATTAGTCGATCTAATTAAAATGTTGTGTGATGTGATATGAAGGAGTGGGGGTATAAGATATTAGTGCTTAGGATAGGGCATAGGCCTGAGCGGGATAAGAGGGTGACCACACACGTCGGCCTAGTTGCCAGAGCCTTTGGAGCTGACGGCGTGCTGATAGATGCTGATGACGAGAGTGTAATGAAGTCTCTTCTTAAGGTGGTTGAGAGTTGGGGAGGCCCATTTACCGTGAAGGTTGGAGTTAACCCTATTTCTTTCATAAAGATGTGGAAGGAGGGTGGAGGTGAAGTCATCCACTTAACCATGTACGGCTTGAATTTGCCAGACGTAATTGATGAAATTCGAAGTTCTCCTAAAGATAAGTTGATAGTTGTTGGAGCTGAAAAGGTTCCTTGGAAGTACTACTTGCTAGCTGACTGGAATGTAGCTATAGGTAATCAGCCTCACTCTGAAGTTGCTGCTTTAGCTGTATTCCTCAAGGAGCTGACTAGAGATTGGGTTTTCAGAGCTCAATTTAAAGATGCTAAGCTCAAGGTTTGCCCAAGCCCTAAAGGTAAGAAGGTTATCAGACTTATTTAAAGTCAAAGAACTTAAATTATTGTTGAAACAATTTAAAGTTAGCAGTAGGTGGAGTGGATTAACGCGAATGTACGATTATTATGAAATGCTCGGCTTCGAGATAGACGAGAGCTTCATAGCGGTCATCGAGGAGATTGGAGGCGAAGATGCAGTAGCCGTAGCCTTAGCTCTAGCAGATACATATGAGATGACTGACGAGCAGATTGCAGAGAAAACCGGCATTAAGCTGAATAGTGTGAGGAAAATACTGTACACGTTGTTTGACAATCAACTCGTATCTTATCGGAGAATTCGCGACAAGTCTACTGGCTGGTACGTATACCTCTGGCACTTAAATAGGGATAACATAGAGTCTCTAGTAAACTTGAAGAAGCAGCTAGTTCTAGAGAAGCTGAGTCAAAGACTAGAATATGAGCGTAATCACATGTTCTTCTACTGTCCTAGAGATGGAATTCGAATGACTTTTGAAGACGCTGTTGAAACTGAATTTAAATGTCCAATTTGTGAGTCGCCATTACAGCCTCATGACAATAAGCAGATAATTGCATTTTTAGAAAAGAAAGTTAAAGCTTTAAGAGAAGAGCTAGCGAAAGCGAGAGCTCAACAGTAAAATAAAGCATAAAGCTTATGCTGAGGGTAATCCGCATAATATTGTGGGCGGGTCGTCTAGCTGGACTAGGATGCCGCCCTTACGCGGCGGAGGTCGTGGGTTCGAATCCCACCCCGCCCACCAAGTTATTCTGAGATTGGCACTACAAATTTAATGTAGGTTCTGAAATTTTCTTATGGGGCACTGCTCAGGCGGGCTTACTGACTTTGATGATGACGCCTGCATCGAGCAGTGCCCCCTTTGCTTCGATTAATTAAACAAAACTTAAATAGAGCTTCACGTTTTCCTAGTAGCGCTGTATAGGTGAGTGGGCCTTGGCGTTTAGACACATAGTGCGTATAGCTGGTCAGGATGTTGACGGCTCGAAAAAGGTAGTTTACGCTATCTCTCAGATTAAGGGTATTGGCATCAATTTGGCCCACGCTATTGTTCGAGTTGTTGGCGTTGACCCTGATGTTCGCGTTGGCTTCTTGTCTGAAGCTGACATAAAGAGGATTGAAAGTGCAATTAGAAATATTAGGTCGCAGGGTATTCCTCGCTGGATGTTTAATAGGAGGAAGGACTTGGAGACTGGTGAGGACATTCACTTGATAGGCTCTGACTTGGCTTTGAGGGTTAAGGCTGACATCGACTTGATGAAGAAGATTAAGTGCTGGAAGGGTGTGAGGCACGCATTAGGGTTGAAGGTTAGAGGGCAGAAGACTAGGACTACTGGTAGAAGTGGGCAGACTGTAGGTGTTTCACGTAAGCCAAGGAGGTAGGATTATGGGTGATCCTAAGCGGAGTAGGAAGAAGTGGAAGGGCCCGAGGCATCCTTGGAGGAAGGAAGTTTTAGAGGAAGAGCTCAAGCTTATGGGTGAGTATGGTCTTAGGAATAAGCGTGAGTTGTGGATTGCTAAGACCATGATTGCTAAAATTAGGCAGCAGGCTAGGTTGATGTTAGCTTTGCCTCCCGAAGAGCTGGCTGTGAGGCAGAGGCAGCTTATAAGCAGGTTGAGTAAGATGGGCTTACTTCATGAAGAAGCTACTTTGGACGATGTGCTTGGACTGAGGGTTGAAGACCTCCTTGAGCGCAGGCTTCAAACAATAGTTTACCGTAAAGGTTTAGCTAGAACTATTCATGAAGCTAGGCAGCTCATTGTCCACGGCCACATCGCTATTGCTGGTAGGAGAGTTACGTCTCCAGGTTACATTGTTAAGCGGGATGAGGAGGCGCTCATAGACTACTCGCCCAGGAGTCCATTTAAGGAGCGTCCACTGGCTGCGGCTGTTGAAGGCTGAGTGGAGGTGTAGTGAGCTGTGTTTAGGGGTAAGGATTTGAAGTGGGGTGTTGCTCACATCTACAGTTCATATAATAATACGATTGTGCACATTACAGACTTGTCTGGAGCTGAAACTATTGCTATTGCTTCAGGCGGAATGGTTGTTAAGGCTGATAGGGAGAAGCCTTCCCCATATGCTGCTATGCAGGCAGCTTTTAGAGCTGCGCAGGTAGCTAAGGATAAGGGTATAAGTGCTCTTCACATTAAAGTTAGAGCTCCAGGCGGGCATGGACCTAAGACTCCTGGTCCTGGTGCTCAAGCAGCTATAAGAGCTTTAGCGAGGTCTGGCTTCATAATTGGCAGAATTGAGGACGTAACGCCGATTCCGCATGACACTACTAGGAGACCTGGCGGCCGTAGAGGTAGACGAGTGTAGTTGGAGGTACATTTTTATTGCACGAATTCACTTGGGGAGAATTCAAGGTTAAAGTATTCAGTATTGAGAAGAGGAGTGTAGAGGACCTAGGGTTCTGCGCCTACTTGTCTAAGAAGAATCCTCTTTGGCTCGACGGCCTCGTCATATGTGCTTGCTGTGACATATTGGATGCGAGGACCATCTCCCGCGTCTTCTTGAAGGATAAAGTCATATTGATGGAGCAGGTCTGCTATGCATTTAAGCCTAAGTACGAGCGAGTTATAAAGATCAGGGATGGCGAGGTTGTTCTCAACGCTCCACTCATCAAGGCTTATGGTGTTTTCAAGGCTCTTGGAGAGCAACTGATGGAGATGATCGGCAAGAAGAAGCCTGAAAGCACATAACTTGCCAACTTGGCTTCTTGCTCCCGGCTGCGCTTCATTATTTATGCATTCCTTTACCTCAATAATTTCCTTGCTCGTAATCGCACAAAATTTAAATGCCTCTATCATTATCCCTCTTTCTAGCTTAAGTTGAGGGGTTTGTTGATGCACGTGGAAGTAGTAAGTGCTTCAGATGCTTCGGTGCGCTTCGTATTGAGTGGAGTGAATGTAGCGTTCGCTAACGCTTTGAGGAGGATTATGATAGCTGAGGTTCCGTGCATGGCTATTGAAGAGGTAGTTATACTGAATAATACTTCTCCAATTTTCGACGAGATTTTAGCTAATCGCCTATCACTAATTCCACTCAAAACCGACTTGGAAAGGTTTAACCTCCCTGAGGAGTGCGACTGTGGAGGTGTTGGCTGCCCAAAGTGCCAAGTTACGTTTGTACTTGATGTTGAAGCTAAAGAGGGTCCTAAAGTTGTTTACTCTGGAGACCTGGTTTCAAGCGACCCTGAAGTTGTTCCCGTCAGCGATAAGATTCCAATCGCTAAGTTAGCGTCTAATCAGAGGATTCTCCTTGAAGCTTATGCGAGGCTTGGTATTGGTAAGAGGGGAGCTAAGTGGCAGCCTGTTTCTGCGTGTGCTTATAAGTACATGCCTAGGATTGAGGTGAACCGTGACAAGTGCATCAAGTGTGGTGATTGCATTGATGCTTGCCCTAAGGGTGTTTTAGGCATCGATGAGGACGGCTATCCATATTTGAAGGACTTTTTGAATTGTAGCTTGTGTAAGGCGTGCGTGGAGGCTTGTGAGGTTGAAGCTATTAAGTTGAATCCAGACGACACTTCCTTCATATTTTACGTTGAATCTACGGGTGCTCTTCCCGCGCCTAAAATTGTTGAGGTTGCAGCTGAAGTTTTAGCTAAGAAGTGCTCAGATCTAGTTGAGAAGTTGAGTAAGGGTGAGGGGAGTTGAAGAGGACAGGTCCAACTGACGTTCAAGTTAGGAAGCTGATGAGATTTTTGAGGAAGGCTTCTCGCACTTATAATGTTGAAATTTGGAGAGATATTGCTGAGAGGCTGAATGCTCCTCGTAGGAGGAGGGTTGAAGTGAATGTCAGTAGAATTCAGAGGTACACTAAGGCTGGAGATATAGTTGTTGTTCCAGGAAAGGTTTTGGGTGCTGGCAGCATCGATCATCCAGTGACTGTTGCTGCCTTGTCATTTTCGCAGAAGGCTGTTGAGAAAATTAGAAGTGCTGGGGGCGAGTGTATCAGTATAGCTGAGCTCGTAGTTAAAGTGCCTAGGGGCAGTAATGTGAAAATTTTGGGGTGAATCGGCATGTCTGAGAAGGTGACTGTAATTGACGCTGAAAACTTGATTATGGGTAGGCTGGCCAGCGTAGTTGCTAAGAGGCTCTTAGCAGGTGAGCGCATAGTTATTGTTAATGCTGAGAAGGCAGTTATATCGGGTAAGAAGAGTAGCATAGTTAAGGAGTACAAGTCAATGCTTGAGATTAAGACTTTGAGGAATCCGAAGAGGGGTCCTAAGCACTTTAGGAGGCCTGATAGGATTCTGAGAGATGTTGTTAGGGGAATGCTGCCGAAGCACAATTATAGGGGGAGAGCTGCGCTTAAG
>QMQZ01000005.1 GCA_003649145.1 Thermoproteota archaeon | reverse complement strand
TTTTCGAGTTCTTCCCTGCTGAATATGATGTGGGAGCCGCTTCTCGTTTCAACCATAGGAGTTTTTGATTCTAGTAATTCTCTCAGAGTCTTGAATTCCTTGGGTAAGTGGTTGTTTATTTTCTCTATGTCTGCTCTCCAAATCTTGTCTAGAATACGTTCAGCTACTCTTACATCCTTTTTGAACATGTCAACTTCAACCTTTCTTATATTTGGCAGCTACCATCGCATGTGCCTTGTCGAAGGGCTCTAGATGGACTATACTTGTAGTTTCGAAGCCTCTTCTCTTTAGCGTATCTATTTCCCGCTTATAAACCTCTGATGGCTCTAGAGTTACATCTACACTTCTGGCTTTTATTGCTAGCATTATGCCTCCACCATTTTTCAAGAACATATCTGCATTATCTGCGAGGAGCTTTGCCTGCTCAGGCTGGGCGACGTCGCAGTAGATCGCGTCTACTTGTGGAACAAGAGTTCTATATAGGGTGGGTTTCCTCGCGTCAGCGAGTATTGGAATCATGTTTCTTCTATGCTCGCACACTGTGATTAGCTCTCTGACGACTCGAGGGGCAAATTCAACGCAGTAGACTTTGCCCTTCTCTCCGACAATGTCGCTAACGTGACTTGCAGTTGTCCCTGTAGCGGCTCCCAGGTACAATACTTTCAATCCAGGCTTAATTGGAACGTTTTCAATGCCCTTTAGTATTGCAGCTGCAAGCTTGCTCCTATACGCGTTCCAAATTCTATACTCTACGCCGCGGTACTTTACGAGGGGCTCACCATAGACTTTGAATCCAGGAGCCAAATTTACTGTTGCCAGCCTTTTCGAACCATCCTCTAACTCGGCCCAGTAAACTCCCTCAAATTTCTCGTGCGGATATATTTCTACCATATAATTTCACCTCCTCCTTCCCCTCTTCCTTGGAGGTCTTCTCTTCTTGATGACCCTCTTTGGAGGCTTAGCATAGATCTTTTTAATTTCCTCAATTCTCTTCTTCAAATCCTCTTTCAACTCGTCAGCAATGTAGGTGCCAGTGAAAGCATCTACTCTCGCTGCTATGGCGAGTTTTCCAGCTAGTGCTCTTGCAATCTTTCCTCTCTGCCACCTTGGAGATCTGTGGATTTCAGGGCACTGGAAGATAACTCCATGCTTCGGCGGCTTAGCTCCACTGCGTAGGGCTCGGAAGAGGGCCTTCTCGGCGCCGAGGACTTGAATTGTGCTTGCCGGAAGCCTAGCCAACTCTTCGAGGCCTCCGGCTAGAGCTATGAGCCTAGCTCCAATCAGCGCACCAATTAAGCCTTTAATGTTGGGAGCAACCTCATCCATTGTTTGGTCAATATACTCTTCTAAGTCGTCCCTCATCTTGTACATTTCATTAATTATTGAGGAAAGTCGCATCATGGGCTCAATATCCATTTCAGCTATATCAGCACCGACAGATTCTCTTGCAGCTGATGAAATCCTCCTCGCGCGAGGCTCGGGAAATCCTAGTTTTATGAGGTTTTCTTCGGTGAAGTTAGATCTCAACCCTAGTGAAGCTACTAATCGAACGAATGACTCGTGATCTCTCACAAGGTCATTTAGCTCTGGGAAGTGCACTCCATACCATTCTCTGAGCCTTGTGACTAGGAGGTTTATTGACTTGTTTAAGTCATCTATCGCATTAACTGCGTGCGCGATTAGCAGGTCTCTCTTCTCAGCAGCTTCTCTCAGTTTTTTCCTCGTCATGAGCATTGAGACTGAGAATAGGAAATCTGAAGCATCTTCATGTGTAGGGAAAAGGTTGAGCTTGACAACTAAATCTTCAAGCTCACCTCTAACTTTCTTAGCTATTGAATTACCAGCCTCAACTAAAACTGGAATGTCAAGTAATGACTTTACAGACCTCGCTAACATTTCATCTTCAACAACTACGGCTTTCACACCCATAGAGATTAGCTTATTACACAGCTTCTTCAATTCCTCAACAGCTTCTCCTTCCTCTAGCTTGAGCAGCTTTTCAGCTACTTCTTCAGCATTCTTCGGCATTGCCTCAAAAGTAAAAACCTCGCCTTCTTCGTTACAGGCGAAAATTGCGAAGGCAGTTTCAACCAAATACGCCTTACTAACTTCAGCTTTGCCTAGACTACTCATTAGCTACACCACTAATGATTTTCTCAACAATCCTTTAAAGCTTTTATATAATATGGTAATAAGGGTTGCAATCTTAATGGTTTCCGTGGATATAACTGCGCACGTAGCTTCACTAAGACTTAGGAATCCAATAATTCTAGCTTCCGGCGTCTTAGGGAATACAGGAGCAATTCTTCGAAGAGTTGCAGAGGCAGGAGCTGGAGCTGTTACTACCAAGTCCATAGGACTCGAGCCTAGGAGGGGATATGCAAATCCCACTATAGTTGAAGTGGACTGTGGATTCATAAACGCTATGGGACTGCCTAATCCCGGAGTGGAAGAGTTCGTGTCTGAATTGAAGATAGCAAAAGAGGGAGGGGTCCCAGTTATAGCGTCCGTGTTTGGGTCAAATCCGAAGGAGTATGCATATGTTGCACATAAACTTGAAGAAGCTGGAGCTGACGCTATTGAGCTGAACCTATCATGCCCGCATGCAGGTGGTTTAATACAGTTCTCTCAAGACCCTGAGAAGACTTATGAAGTAGTGAAGGAAGTTAAAAGTACAGTTAAAATTCCAGTCTTCGCCAAGTTGACTGCTGAAGTACCAAGAATAGCTGAGATTGGGCTAGCTGCTGAAAAAGCTGGCGCTGATGGGGTAACTGCCATAAATACGCTGAGAGCGATGGCAATAGACATTGAGTTGGCAGTGCCAGTACTAGCGAATATATTTGGAGGGCTTAGTGGGAGAGCCATTAAGCCTATTGCAGTAAGGTGCGTATACGAGCTTTATGAAGCGTTGAACATCCCAATAATTGGAGATGGTGGAGTACTGACACCAGAAGATGTCGTCGAATTTCTTATGGCAGGGGCTAGTGCAGTTCAGGTTGGATCAGCCATCGCGATAAGGGACCTAAAGATATTCAAGGAGCTCGCTGAAGGACTTGAAAAGTTCATGGCTAGGAAAGGCTTCAAAAAGCTTGATGAAATCATTGGTATAGCTCATAGGAGGTGATCAACTCATGATCAACAGGCCCATACCATGTGAAATCATTAGCATTGTAGATGAAGCAGCAGAGAGGAAGACTATAACAGTGAAATGCCCGGTCATAGCTAGAGAAGCACATCCAGGACAATTTATAATGGTTTGGATACCTCGAATTGATGAAATACCAATGGGGATATCGCACATAGGAGAAGAAGAAATATCATTTACAGTTCACAGAGTTGGTGAAGCTACTGATGCCCTGTACAACATGAAGGTCGGCGACCGCATAGGGCTGCGAGGCCCATATGGTAACGGCTTCAAAATAGTTAAAGGTAAAGTTTTAGTTGTCGGCGGCGGAACAGGAATGGCACCACTAACCCCACTAATTGAAAGACTAGTTGAAGTAAATGCAGATGTCACCGTGATAAATGGTGCGAAGAGAAAGTGCGAGCTCGTCTCCCTAGGCAAATTAAGGTCACTTGAGGCTAAAGGCAAAATAAAGTTAATGATAGCTACCAACGACGGTTCTCTAGGAGAAAAGGCTACCGCAGCAGAGCTGGCTGAAAAACTCCTAAATCAAGGATTTTACGATGAAATTTACGTCTGCGGGCCAGAGCCGATGATACTAAGCATCTTGAAGATTGCAAAGAAAAAGGGAATTCACATGCAAGCATCCCTGGAGAGATACATGAAATGCGCAATTGGAGTGTGCGGTTCATGCGTTATGGACCCTCTAGGACTTAGAGTTTGTAAAGATGGACCAGTATTTCCCATTGAAGTTCTTGAGAAACTACATGAGCTGGGGAGATATAGGAGAAATGCGGCGGGAATTAAGGAGCCAATTTAAGCTAATATACCATTAAGTTTAAGTACTTCGATCAGGTATGATAGGGTCGGGTGAGGAAGAATGCCCAGCCACGGATCACTTACTAAAGCAGGTAAGGTTAGAGCAGCCACTCCGAAGATACCTCCTAAGCCGAGGACTAATCCATTCCCGAGAAAGCGAAGTAGACGTAACTATTTTAGAAGGATAGTAATGGGCGGACTGCCCTGGCAAAGAAGAAGGAGAAGGTAGTTTAGCTAGCTATACGTTGTATCTTAATTTTCAATTACATCATAGTTCTCGAAGTTGTCACAGTTTCATGAATGTAAATGCCTCTCTTAGCAAGTTCATTGGCAAAGTATTCAAATTGCTTTGGAGTAAGCGCTAATTCAGGAGGAATTACTCCAGGGCCTTTAACCTCACCCTTTAAGACCATTCTCATCATAATTGTGCAAGTGAATCCAGTTGTCCTCCCCATGGAGGTTAATTTTTCCACATCATCGTAGTAGTCGATCATCTTATAGTTGCAGTGAACTCGCAGGTTGCCTTTATTCCCTACCACGTCGACGAGAAGGACAGTTATGTCCTTATCGCCTTCCTCCATCCTTAGCTTTTCATTCATCAACTTAGCTGACAATAACCTTGGAGAGATCTTTACGCCTCCAATTTCAATCGGGTCAGCGTCGAAGAATCCTAGGTCTCTTAAAACCTTAACCTTCTCAGCGTGTCCAGGCCACCTGATAGTTTTCTCGCACATGCTCTTAACGCCCTTCATTGTATTGATCAGCGTTGATAGACCATCAGTGTAAAAGCACTCTAACTCGCCAAGCTCAGGTAACGTAAACTTCTCTATACCAGATAGTGCCGGAACGCGAATTAATTGCCCATCCTTCACGATTCTAACTGGCCTGCAGTACTCGGCTATTACGCTCTCAACCGAGAATACTATCTTGTAGTCGAGTGGAGGAGTGGGATTAAATGGTATGCCTCCAACTCTTATGCACACCTCTTCAACAACGTCCATTTTACTAGCGCCATATGCGACGAGCATGTTACTTAAACCAGGAGCCACTCCACATCCAGGGATTAAAGTAACCCCTGCCTTCTTAGCCATGTCGTCAAGCTCGAGCTGCTCAGGCTCAAATGCTAAATCAACCATATCTACGCCAGCTTCAATAGCAGTCCTATCAGCATGAACGGTAAGTCTATGAGGGAGGGCGCCAGCAATACAGTCGAAATTTTTCATGGTCTTTAACAGCATTGATTTGTCGGTTACATCCATTTGAATTGTTATGACCTTATCGCTCTTCACAAAGGTCTTTAAGTTTTCCAAGCGCTTACTACTAATGTCTACTACTGCTACTTCATCTATCTGGTCGTCTTTAACTAAGTCTTTAACAATCGCGTAACCCATTGGGCCGCAGCCAAGAACTAGTATGCGCATTTAACCACCTGCATTGGCTATCATAGTCATAGCACATATACCTTGTGGGTAACTACTAAAAGTTAGCAGGAAATTAAGGCTATTTACTTTGGAAGCTCCTAAGCCAGTTTATGAGGAATTTTGCGAGAGAATTTATGCCTTGAGAGGCTACGCTGTTAAACAACTTTACAAGTACGTCTCTAATGTGCCTGCTCCAAGAAACAGTTACTATGTCTAACATGAAATTTGGGTAGATGTACGCTGGCGTGGCGATTATAAATCTATTTGCGCCCACCCTAGTAATGTTGCCGGCAACATCTCCCAGCTTTTCACGAAAAGGCTCTACTGCTGTGATGGCTTTTTTGAGCTCACGGTCGATTGGAGAGAAAGTGGATTGCGTTCGTAAGATATAGTCTAGGACGTCCGAGTACTTGGCTTTAAGCTTCTCGATAACTTCATCTTTCAATGAGCCTCTGGAAACCAGCGACACTGCGTCTTCCTCAATATACCCCATAACTAAGGTTAATATGTCAAGCTTGGCGTACTCATTGCCAAAAGCTTCTAGCTCCTTAACTAATAGCCTTGTAACGTCCTTAGAAGTCTTCCCAACAAGAGAATTGAGGAAGTTTAGTAGAAGGCTTCTTTGATCGTCATCGTACTTTTCAATAGTTATGGAGAGGTCAATATATGCAGGAAAAAGCCTATCTCCATACAGTTTGAAAGTCAAAAGTGGGCCGGCAACTTCAGTAGCTAGAAATAGCTTTTCATTTCTTAGGCGAGATGCAATATTATCTAGCTCTTTAAGAGGAGCTTTGCACGGCTTGGATAAGTCGGATTTAGCTGCATTTTCAAGAACTTGGTCAATTATTTGTTGAGGAAGTGGACCTCGAATTGCACTTAACTCCATTAAAATTTCATCTCTATCAAAGCCTTGTATAAACAGGTCTGAAGCAGCCTTAAAACACACATCACGCCTAACTCCCAAAATCACCTCATAAAGAGCATCATCACTTAAAGATCTCACTTGATCTGGGAAAGCTTTACGTGCGACATTCAATATCTCACTATCAGACTTGCCAATTAAAACTAAGCACTTAATAACTTGTTTTAGCACATTACCACCAGCACTAACTCATCAAGAATTGAAGCAAACGGCTAAATAAAAATGCTTAGCTTACCGTTAAAGATTTAGTTAAATGTAAAGTAAGAATTAACTCGAGCGGGGGTGGCCGAGCCAGGTCAAAGGCGCGAGGTTCAGGCCCTCGTGGCGTAGGCCTGCGTGGGTTCGAATCCCACCCCCCGCACTAATACACCAACTTTGGCAAAGAATATAACAAAGTTAAGTAAACTAAGTAAGATTGTATCCTATTTTAAATACATTGCAAGGTTTAATTATTTAAATAAGTAATCACTAAGAAATTAAAAGAGCTATTTGGATAAGGAAAAATCATGCAATTAGCGCTTAATTCATTAGGTTTAAGCATGAAACTTTGATGATGGAGAAGGCTATGGAAAACAAACATGTAGACAAGTCCAAGATAAGGCATATAATTGCTCAGGCTTTCAAGCATTTTCGTGAAAGCACTCTCTTCAAAGAAGAACTTTATCAATACTTTACTAGCAAGGGCATGTCAGAAGAAGAAATTGATGAGTTAATTAAGGAAGCACTACGCCAAGACATAATAGACATAGGCGTAGTACCAATATCATCTCCCGACAACCCTCTCAAAATAATTGAAGATAAAATCGTCTATATACTAAAAAGCAGAAAAAAGTGGGCTAAAATAGGTTGACTGTACGCTTTTGCCCATAAGTAATTGATGACAATCACTTCTATGGCTTTTGAAGTTTGTACTTCTCAGTTTCAAATTTAATTCATAGTGCGTTAAATTAAATTGCAAATTAAAAATTCATCAAAACAATTGATGGGCCCGGTGGGATTCGAACCCACGACCCCCCGGTTATGAGCCGGGTGCTCTACCGCTAAGCTACGGGCCCACCATAAATTAGTAACTAGATGTGGATTATAGGTTTTTCTCTAGCAGTAGTTGGCGCCGGGGGCCGGACTCGAACCGGCGACCAACGGGTTAACAGCCCGTCGCTCTACCATGCTGAGCTACCCCGGCTCTATATGGTTTACTTTGCATTCACCAATTTAAGGTTTATTATTTATTGTAAAATAGTGTTGAAGAAAGGAGTTTGGATTGATTTAATCTTTTATTGTTTCTAATATTGAGGTGATATTCCAAAGTTGAACTCTTGTATGTGTTGGCATATTTGGGTCTTGTGATATTTCTTCAAGAATTCCTATCGCATTTGAAGCTCTTACTCCAGGAGTGTATTTGGTTGTTTGTAATGCTTTTATTGCTTCACTTGCAGCTCTCCTTATATTTCTTGGTACACTTGTATCTTCTACTATTCTTTGAAGTAGGGCTATTGCTTGTTGGATTTTATCCTCAACCATATATATCTCCCTCCAAGTATCATAATTTACGAAAGACAAATTTAACTTTCACCACTACTAGGAGAAAATGATGTGATTATATTGTATGGAGGAGATCATAATGATTAATGAAAGAAGAAATGAGTTAAAATATATGGCTGATTTGCTTAGAGCTGGAGCTACTATGCTTACTCAAATATGCCCTCATTGTAAGGTTCCGTTGTTTAAGTTAAAATCTGGCGAAATAATTTGTCCATCATGTGGGAAAAAAGTTTTGTTTATAAAAAAGGGAGATCTAAGGAGAAAATCGTCAATATTAACATTAACTAGTGAATTAGAAGAAGTTTTGAATATGAAACTTTCAGAAATTACTAACGAAATTGCTAGATCAAATGATTTAGAGAAAACATTAAAGTTGCTTGAAGCAGCTAAAATAATTGTGGATGTAATAATTAGAATAAGAAAGTTGAGAGAGGAATAGAGTATCTTGGATAAAATAGCTATCGGGAATTATTCAAAAGCTCCCAATTATAGACATTACATTGCGCATTTCTCAGTACGCAACAAAATAATGGATATAAAGAAAGCAATAATTGAAGCTTTAAGGCTAATAAGTAGTAAAGAGGAAGAAGCAGTTATATCTGTTGCTGGTAAGAAGGGAGAATTTGTAGGAAGAAGATTTTTTGTAGTAAGCATTGCATATGGGAAAAATTTCAGAAGAATGAATTGGAAGGTTATTAAGAAAATTTATGACATAATTAATAAGGGGGAGCTAAAAGTATTTGATGTTAAAATTTACGTAAAACATAAATTTCTTAAATCAAGTGGAAGAAGAGGATTTACTTGGTCAGACAAATATTTTGTTAGACTAATTTTTATGG
>QMQZ01000004.1 GCA_003649145.1 Thermoproteota archaeon | reverse complement strand
TTCCGAAGGTGACGATTAGGAATCTTGAAGATGCAAATAAGATTTTCGGGCCTGCTCAAACTGCAGTTGCCAGAGCAGTTGCAGATGCAGTTGCTGAAGGAATAATTCCTAAGGAGAAGTGCGAGGACTGGGTTATCATAGCTTCAGTCTTCGTCCACCCAAACGCTAAAAACTACAGGAAAATCTACCAGTTCAACTACGGCGCAACCAAGCTAGCCATAAGGAGAGCCTTGAAGGGTTATCCAAGCGTAGATAAGGTTTTGAGAGAAAAGGATAGAGGTGTGCACCCAATAATGGGATTCAGAGTTCAAAGACTGTGGAATCCACCCTACCTGCAGGTGGCATTAGACCTAGATAAGCTGGACTACGTCCTCAAAATAGTGGAGCAGCTCCCCAATAGGGAGAGGCTAATCTTAGAAGCTGGAACTCCACTGATAAAAGCTCACGGAACCAAGGTCATCGAGAAGATTAGGGAAGTTAGGCCAGAGGCATTCATAATTGCAGACCTAAAGACGATGGACGTGGGGAGGATAGAAGTAAAGGAAGCTGCAGACTCAACCGCCGATGCAGTCTGCATCCTAGGCGTCTCCTCAAAAGCCACAATCGAGAAAGCCATACTTGAAGCTCAAAAGCACGGAATATACTCCATCCTAGACATGATGGAAGTATACGACCCAGTAGCGAGGCTAGAAGACCTATACTACAAGCCCGACATAGTCCTACTCCACAGAAACGTAGATGCAGAAAGAGCAGCGGCAGAAGCAGGTAAGCCGTGGGAAACAGAGTGGGGCAACATAACGGAGATTAAGGAGAAGTTCAAGTGCCTAGTTGGCGTAGCAGGAGGAATTACACCGCAAACAGCAAAGAAAGCCCTAGAGAAAGGAGCAGACATAATAGTCGTAGGACGATACATAATAAGAAGCAGGGACCCCAGAAGAGCAGCAGAGCAATTCCTAGACCTAATGCCACCAGACCCAGACACCATGAGACTAATACTCGATGAAGACGAAGCAATTGGAGAAATCTAAAACCCAAGAAAACTTTAAACACTAGCAATCCACTCAAACAGTGGAGAATAGGGCCCGTAGCTCAGCAGGATAGAGCGCTGGCCTTCGGAGCCAGTGGTCGTGGGTTCGAATCCCACCGGGCCCGCCAAACAGGTACTCGCCTCTTTACACCAACAAGGTATTCCACTCATTAAACGTCAACGATAAATTAAAGAAAAGTTAATACCCTCAAACCACACTAAAATAGCACAGCGCGGGGGTGGCCGAGTCAGGACAAAGGCGCGGGACTTAAGATCTAACCCCCATGCGGGGCCCAGAAAGTTAGATATGATATCCCGTGCCGTAGGGCTGCGTGGGTTCAAATCCCACCCCCCGCACCACAAAGCACTCCTACTTTGCTGCAGTAGCTAACCTATCCTGTACATTGATGATAGAAATTGAGGAAAGTTGCTTACTGGCTAATTTTGAAGATGTCTTATTCACAAGTCATTAGCCTTTTTCTGAGTTTCTCTTTCGAAAGGCATCATCAGTTCTGTTGTTTTAAGTGGACAGAGAACCTTGGAAGGAGGCTATACTGTTTAAATCTAATTCATGTGCCACCTAACTCTTCTCCTCACTCAATAATTCTAGAGTGCTATGCTAGGACTATCAGCTTTTACGTTGGCATTTTTAGTGTTTCGTTTGTAAAATTATAAATATTAGTAGGAGCATTTGAACTCAGAGTGGTGGGCATAACCTGATAATTGATAATCATTGTCCGTATGGT
The DNA here is from genome assembly GCA_003649145.1 of Thermoproteota archaeon. The sequence goes on along the minus strand of QMQZ01000004.1, from coordinate 7,456 downwards.
GGGGTTTGCATTGACCGAAGCGAAAATTTTCATTCCTCTTAAGAAAGATGATGTTGAAGTTGTTATTATGGCTTTAAGGCTTTATGAAAAGGTGACTGATGACAGGTCTCTTAAAGAGAAAATTACGGGCATTATTGAGGAGATTACGAAGGCGATTGGAGAGGTTTAAGCCTCTTCATACTTTATTTTGAGGGGCTCTGCATTTTTCACTTCTATGAAAGTCCACTTCTTCTTCCTCCTGCCCTTCCACTTTACGGCTATGTAGGCTTTTAAGTTGAATGCTTTACTGAAGTTGAGGAGCATTTCAACTTCATCTTTGCTTAAGTATACCCTGTCGTACTTCGTCTCCTTTACTTGGTAGGCCCTCCTATCATCTCCCTTGGCTGCCAGGACATCGCAGGGGAAGCCTCGCCCTCCACTTATTGGGAGTCTAACTGCGTAGAATCCATTGGATTTGAGCATTGAGACGAGCTCAATTTCAGCTCTATATCCTCTCCTAAAAGCCATGGCGCCACCACGATAATACGATTACTGAGAATATATATTCGCTTTAGCTGAATTAGTTTTTAATTGCAGGAAGGGTTATATACCTATATTTCAAATGCAATTATCTGCTGGTGAAAGCTTGTCGAAAATCCTTGACGAGCTATTTTCGAGAGTCCTCTACTCTAAGATTTTCAAGAATAGGGAGCTCTTAAGACCTGACTACATTCCCGACGAGCTGCCCCACAGGGAGAACCAGATTATCGCTTTAGCTAAGATTCTCGCTCCAGCTCTTCAAGGTGAGAGGCCTTCAAATGTTTTCCTTTACGGTTTGACTGGAACTGGAAAAACCGCTGTTACTAGGCATGTTCTAAAAGCTTTGGAGGATAGGAGGAGGCCTCAGACGAAGCTTTCAACCGTTTATGTCAACTGTAGGCATGAAGACACCAACTATAGGGTCCTCGCAAAGCTGTGTGAGGCAGTTGACGTCCAAGTTCCATTTACGGGATTGTCTACAGCTGAGGTATTCAAGAGATTTATTGACGGCATAGAGAGGAAGGGAGGAATACTAATTGTAGTCCTAGACGAAATTGACGCGCTGGTAAAGAAGAGTGGAGACGACCTACTCTACAAGTTGACTAGAGTTCACACCGAGCTCAAGAAGTCCAAAATATGCATTATAGGCATTACAAACGACTTGAAGTTCACAGACTACTTGAGCGCGAGAGTCTTGAGCAGTTTAGGTGAAGAAGAGCTGGTATTCCCACCCTACACTGCGCCAGAACTTGAAGACATCTTGAAGATGAGGGCAAGGGACGCCTTCAAGCCAGGAGCTATTGAAGAAGGAGTAATTAAGCTATGTGCAGCACTAGCTGCAAAGGAGCATGGAGATGCGAGGAGAGCGCTCGACCTATTGAGAATTGCTGGAGAAATAGCTGAGCGAGAAGGAAGCGATAAAGTTAGAGTTGAGCATGTGCGCCGAGCGCATAGGGAGATCGAGAGGGATAGAGTTGTTGAAGTGCTTAAAACGCTGCCTCTCCACTCGAAAATAGTTGTACTAGCTCTACACATACTTAGCACAGCAGGTAAGAAGGAGGCGACTACTGGAGAGCTGTACAATACGTACCGTGAAATGTGTAAAAAATTAAGCCTAGACGAGCTGACTCAGAGGAGAGTCACCGACTTAATCAACGAGCTAGACATGCTGGGAATAGTTAATGCTAAAGTAGTGAGTAAAGGGAGGTACGGAAGAACTAAAGTCATAAGGTTGAGCATAAGTGAGAAGAGCTTAAAGGAAGGACTATTGAGCGACGAATTCCTAGCCAAGGCAATTGGGCAGGTCAAGCCGAAATGAACATTCTAGGAATTGAAGATGGAAAGCTGCCAGAAAACCGCCCTAGAAGAGGGAGGCGAGCGCTCCTCGTAGGAGTTAAGTTGAGCGACATGAGAATAGTTGAAGTCCTAAGTGAAAGCATCGAAGTAGACGGGCTTGACGCCACTGAGAAAGCCTCAAAAATCGTGAGGAAATGCCTTCCACTAGATCTCATACTTTTAGGCGGCATTTCATTTGCAGGCTTCAACCTTATAGATGCAGTAGAGCTGTGGAGGAAGTTTAATGTTCCAGTAGTAGTTGCCAGCAAAGATAAGCCAAACAACATTGCAGTTTTAAGTGCCCTCCAAAAGCACTTCTCCGACTGGGAGGAGAGGTGGAGAATTATTGAAAAAGTTATTGAAGCTTCAAATGGAATACACGAAGTTATAGTAAAGCCGGAGGAAAACCCACTATACGTGGAGGTCATTGGAATATCAATTGGCAAAGCAGAGGAAATTCTAAGGAAGATTACAGTTTGGGGGAGAAGCCCAGAACCCCTGAGAATTGCAAACATAATTGCTAAAGGACTTTCCCCCGCGTACTTCACCTTAAAAAATAAATTTAACTCCAATTAACCTATATTGCTGGAGAGCCCCGGTAGCTCAGCGGTAGAGCGGCGGCCTTGTAACAATGCAGGAGAGCCGTTGGTCGCGGGTTCAAATCCCGCCCGGGGCTCCAACAACAATTCTCTACTACCAACAATTGCAGGTGAGAAAGCCTTAAATAATTATGTGCATATGCACAAAATGGGGTTTTAATTGAAGAAGTCTAAGAAGTTGAAGGTAGCTATTCCATCCCTTAAAGTAGGAGGATTAGAGGATAAGGTTTCAGAAGTCTTTGGCAGAGCTAAGGCATTCACCATAGTCGAAGTTGAAGGGAACAAAATAGGAGTAGTTAAGGTTGTTGAAAACCCCGTACTCTCGTACTCCCATGGAGTTGGGCCAATAGTGGCAAAGATGCTGATAGACGAAGGAGTAGACGCTGTAATAGCCCGGGAGATAGGGCCAACAGTTACGTCAATATTGGAGCAGCACAAAGTCTCCATATTCAAGGTGAAGGGAGAAGTAACTATTAGAGAAGCTCTAAACGAGTTTCTCAAGCAGTGATTTGAAAGTGAGAAATGAAATAAATGTCAAGCTACATAATAAGGTAACTGAGAGTAACGTAGGCAAAGTTTAAATCTCAACCATTCACGATTTTAAGATGGGCCGGTAGCTCAGACTGGAAGAGCGCCCGCTTGGCATGCGGGAGGGCGCGGGTTCAAATCCCGCCCGGTCCACCAATCAAATTCTACCAATTTAAAACCAGAGGGAAGCTATGTTGTAGTGTATGCTCTCTAGTTCGCCCCGACTAATAGCTTGAATTAAAAACCATCATGAGGTGGCTGTTAGTTGAAACTCAACTTCAACTAAGTTTCATCTTTGAATATTCTACCTTACCCTAACTCTATTGACCTTCTTATTGGCCCACGAATACCTTCTAATGCGCTTGGACCTTCCGAAGCCGCATGCAGCGCAGTACTTCTTCCTCAAGTGGTATGAGTGCCTGCCGCAGCGTCTACATCGTATATGGGTTTTACGTCTCCCTCTTTTGCCAAATGACGGTGTTCCTTTAGTCATCTATATTCCCCCAACTACATTTCGGAGGGCGATATTAAAACGACGTTGTCGCCTCTAATTATCAGTGTTCCCAACTTCCTTGGTTCTTGACCTTCCAGAATTTCCTCAGCATCTTCTAATACCAAGTTGAGGTGCTGGTCGAAGCTCTTCAAGATTCCTCTCAGCGCCCTTCCACCTTTGAGTTTAACTAGAACTAGGCCTCCGAGTGCTTTTGAGAGAACTTCAATAGTTGTGGACTCTGCCATTGGCATCACCAGTGTCTGCTGTCATGGTAAAAATAAGCGCTACAATTTAAAAGTAACGGTTGCTAGCTGTAAACTGGAAGTTTTGGGTGATGCTGGAGTTGAGGGTTAAGCACAGGTACCCTCTTAGGGGGAGGGAGTCGAGAGAGGTCCTGCGCACGCTGAGTGAGCTTTACCCGAAGCTCTACAGTGCACTGGCAATTAACTCTAGGAAGGCGCACGTTGAGCGCATGATCACAGATAGAGGACAGGAAGTCTACTCGGTGAATGGGCGCCCAGTTCTCATAAAGCTCGATGAAGACGCCCTCGTACCAGCAATTACTGCTATGCACGTGTGCTCGGACGACGTCCCAAAAGTCGTTGTTGACCGGGGGGCTATCCCTCACATTGCTAATGGAGCTGACGTGATGGCTCCAGGAGTAGTTCAAGTGGAGGGGGAATTTGAGGTGGGTGATATAGTTGCTATTGCTGATGAGAAGTACCGAAAGATAATTGCAATTGGCGTTGCACTAACTTCTTCAGGTGAGCTGAGGTGCATGAAGAAGGGTAAGGTCGTTAAGAACCTCCACTATGTAGGAGATAAGCTGTGGAAGCTTATCCAGAAAGTTTATGGTTGAACTTCACTACTTTAGGCGAATTGTCTCCAAGTTGTATGGTGCATAGGCATTCACTTTGAATAGCTGTCGGAAGGTTTCAGCTAGGTTTACTGCTTTAGCTTCTTCTCCATGGCATACTATGACTTTTTCTGGCCTTGGAGTAACTCTCTTCATAAAGCCGAGTAGCTGGCGCCTATCGCTGTGCCCTGAGAAGCCTTGAATTGAGTGCACTCGGAGTTTCACTTGGATTATTTCACTTTTACCGCCTCTTGTCACTATTGGAATTTCCTTCACGCCGCTCAGCACTCTTCTTCCAAGTGTCCCGGCAATTTGGTATGAAACGAATATTATGGAGTTTTTCTCGTCTGGCGCCATGAGCTTGAAGTATTCTAGGGCTGGGCCGCCGGTCAGCATTCCTGAAGTAGCGATTATTATGCACGGGTCTCCTTCTAGTAGTTCTTCTCTATTAGTTCTTGGTGAGACGAGGTGGAAGGCTTCGCTCATGAATGGATTCTCGTCTTTGCGGAGCATCTTCTCCCTCAGCGATTTTGAAAGATTTTCAGGGTAAGCCATGTGGATGGCTGTTGCTTCTTGAACCATCCCTTCAATGTAGACTGGAACTTTGGGCAAGTACTTCATCGTGAAAGCTTCATTTAGTACGAGCATTATCTCTTGAGACCTCCCCACCGACAGTACTGGGATTAGGACTTTTCCGCCGCGGCTTATTGTTTGGCTGATGATCTCTATCAGCTGGTGCTCAGCCTCGATGCGCTGGGGGAGTACGTCGGATGGCGCGCCATAGGTGCTCTCAATTATTAGAGTTTCAACTCTCGGGAATACGTATGAGGCTGGCTCTAGGAGCCGCGTCCTACCAAACTTGAAGTCGCCAGTGTAGACAAGGTTGTGGGCTCCTTCACCTATGTGCAGGTGAACCATTGCTGAGCCTAGGATGTGCCCAGAGTTGTGGAATGTTAATCTGATGTCTGGAGCTATGTCTGTCACCTCTCCATAATCCAGTGGAATCGTGTGTAGTAGTGCTTCGCGCACATCCCTCATAGAGTATGGCGTTAATCCTCCCTCTCTCGCAGCGACCTCAAGGTAGTCTACTTGAAGTAGAGCCATCAAGTCTCTAGTTGGCTGGGTGCAGTAGACTGGGCCGTCATACCCGTACTTGAATAGGAAGGGGAGAAAGCCGCAGTGATCTAGGTGTGCGTGGGAAATTACGACTGCGTCTAGGCGCTCAATGTCGAATTCGGGGGCGTCAAGCCTTGGAAACTCGTTTATCGAGTATGAAACGCCAGTTTTCACTCCGCAGTCCAGCAGTACCACGCTTTCAGGCGTTTCAACGAGTATTGCTGAACGCCCAACTTCGCGGAACCCTCCTAGGCAAGTTATTCGCACGTCGCCTGACTTGAATACTGTTGGCCTGTGGATGCGAGAGCCAACGTTTCGCAGAATTTTCTTCCTGTAATCGCTTTCCTGCACTGTTAGCCTCTTAACCCACTCTAATGTAACTGACTTCATGGGCGGCTTCCTAACTACCTTGGGCCGCCAATTAGTCTCTATGGCAACTTGCTTTAGAACGTCTCCGTACTTCACTATGACGAGGCCAGGCTTATCAACCTCTATAATTACTTCGCCGAAAGCGTCGTCGAAGTGTATTTCGCCAACTTGAATTTCAGGCGGAATCTTCTCCTTGATTATTTCGATCGCGCGGTCTTGAGGCAGCCTGACCTTAGGGTCGCTCCTCACAATTATCCTCTTTTTAATTATCTTCGCTATCTTTCGGATTATCGTCTCGTCCTCGTATAGAACCCTAGGGTTAGCTGAGTATATCGCGATTTCTGGGCCTTCAAATTCAATTCTAGTGATGCGTGCATCTAGGGGAACTGTTTTCAAGATTACTTCCCTAATCATCACTAAGGTATCTTCAATCAGCATGTTCAATTTTCACCTCTACTGCCTTGATAGTGATAGTGCACTACCCTTCAATTTGCTCGCAGGGTAGCTCTCTATAACCTTCAGGAGTAATTATGACTATGTCGAATCCTTCACCACTTGCAGGATCTCTCTTCATAGCAGCCTTAATAGATCTAATAACGACGTCGAGAGCTTCTTGAGTAGTCATTTCAGGCTTGTAGGCATCCTCCAAGATGCCTATTGCAGTCGGCGACCCCGACCCTGTTGCAATGTATTTCTCCTCTGTTAGAGACCCGAATGGGTCGAGTGAGAATAGCCTCGGCCCAGTGGCGTCTACTCCTCCAACTAGTACTTGAACTACGTATGGAAGTAGCCTAGCGCTTGCCAGCATGTTAGATAGCAGAGTTGCTGCAGACTTAACTTTAATTGGAACTCCAGTCGAGTACTTGTAGAGCTTAACGTTAGAGCTCACTAGCTCCATGATCTGCTGAGCATCTGCAACTACTCCAGCCATCGTTGCAGCCAAGTGGTCGTCTAGCTTGAATATCTTCTTAACCTTCTTGTGAACGATGAAGTGGCCTGAAGTTACTCTTCGGTCAGCTCCTAGAATAACTCCATCGCGGCAGACCACGGCGACCGTAGTGGTACCAGTAACTGCTATCTTCAGTGAAGGATTAGCGTGATTATCTGTAAACTTGATATACACCATGAAGTGCTCCTCCAATGAGAAGTAACTGTGCGTAAAAGCTTCGCATAAAGTGAATAGCGACGACTATTTAAGTGTTACTTTAAATTCTAGTAAGTAGTTTAAAACGATCAAGGCTGTGATTAAATGAGAGTTCACGAAATAAGACTTCCACAAGACATAGTAGTCGGCTCAGGAACCCTAAATCTCATAGGTCAAGTCTGTAAAAAACTTGGAATTCACGATTCTGCAGTAATCGTAACTGGACCTAAGGTTAAGGGGATAGCCGGCAATAGGGTGAAGGAAATTCTGGAAGAATCTAATATGAATGCTACAATTCACGTTTCAGCTGAATCTTCAATAGCAGAAGCTGAGAGGGTTAGAGATCTGATTAGGGAAGTTAAGGCTAAAGTGGTAATTGGAGTTGGAGGCGGCAAGTCAATCGACATCGCAAAGCTCTCAGCCTTCAAGGAGGGCATTCCATTTATAAGCGTGCCAACAGCAGCTAGCCACGACGGAATAGCTTCTCCAAGAGCATC
>QMQZ01000003.1 GCA_003649145.1 Thermoproteota archaeon | reverse complement strand
GCTTAGAATTGACTGTAAGCTAGATATCGCATTCAGTATCTTATTATAAGCTGCTTTTGCGTGTTTTAGCGCTTCGTCACTGAATGCTAGTTGACTTCTGTAGTGGCAGCTCAGTAGGTAGAAGCGTACTTCCATTGGCTTGTAGCTTTTCAATATTTCTTCAACTGTTATTACGTTGCCAATTGACTTTGACATTTTCTCAGTACCCATGATTAGCATTCCTGTATGGAGCCAGTACTTAACCCAAGGGTTGACTCCGAAATATGCTTCGCTTTGAGCGATTTCATTTTCGTGGTGTGGAAATATCAGATCTTGACCTCCGCCGTGTATGTCGAATTGTGCTCCGAGGTATTTAGATGACATGACTGAGCACTCTATGTGCCAGCCAGGTCTGCCCGGCCCCCACGGGCTTTGCCAGTAGGGTTCTCCAGGTTTTGCTTTTTTCCAGAGTGCGAAGTCATATGGATTCTTCTTCCCAGGTCCTTCTTCTTGAGGTTTTAGTTGGTCTCTACTTATGTTGGATAGTTTTCCGTAGTCGCTGAATGAGTCTACGTCAAAGTACACGTTTCCTTCGGCTTCGTATGCATGCCCCTTTTCTATTAGCTTCTCTATGAAGTGAATGATGTCTTCTATGTGCTCGCTGACTCTCGGATATATGTGTGCTCTCTTGATGTTGAGTGCGTCTACTGCCTTGAAGAAGTCGGCTGTGTATTCGTCGGCCACTTCTTTCCAGCTTTTACCTGTCTTCAACGACTTTGCTATTATTTTGTCTTCTATGTCAGTTATGTTTACTACGTAGAACACGTTAAATCCTTTGAATTCTAGGTATCTCCTTATCACGTCAAATGTGACGTAAGTTCTCGCGTGGCCTATGTGGGTCTTGTCGTAAACGGTTGGGCCACACACATAAATTTTAACTATATTGGGGTCTAGTGGCTTGAAAATTTCCTTCTTCCTAGTTAGAGTGTTGTATACTTGCAACACAATATGCCATCACCTGCAAAAGTATGAACATTTCGACGATAAATAAAAGTTTTCGTTACCAAGTGAAGTATAGGGCTAGAGCTGATAGTAGTGGGACTGTGAAGTTATCGAAGTGCTTTAGTGGCCCTATTGATAGTGCTTCAGCTATTGTTCCCACAATGCTTGCGATTGCTGCTCTTAAGATTGCTAATTGCCACGTTATGTAGCCTTGCTCGATTTGCATTGCAGTTGTTATGGCTAAAAGTGCGCCTAAAAATCCAAAAGCTAGCATTGAAAGTGAGCCTTCTATAGTTCTATTGCCAATGTACTTATGCGTGTTCTTAACCTTTCTGGCTATGATTGGTGCAGAACCGTCTCCCCATGCCATCACCATTGTTGCGGCCATTGCAATGTACTTTTTATCCCATAATGTTAGGACTAAAATTAATATTGATATGATGTAATAAACTGGGCCGTATGCGTGAAGTGCGACGTCTTCCTCTTCAATCATAGTAGTTGTTAGGAAGCTCTTTTTGAATGCGAATGCTATTGCAGTCATTAATCCAAGTCCGATGGGCAGTAGTGCCGGATAAATTTTGTCAGTGAATAAAGGTAAGAACAATATCGTATCTCCAGCGAAAAGGTGTATAACTCTTCTTGTAATTTTTGAGCTTAAGTTCAATTTCTTCCTCGCAATTTCTGTTAATCCTATGATCATTATGACTATAATGTAAACTATTAGGACGAGGGTTAGGTCGTAGAGGGAGGCCAATTACTCGTCCTCCGATGACGTCTGCGATTATATTAAAATAATTTGTTAATATGGTTTGTTATTAAAATGAGAACTTTTAATAAAATATCGCTATTAATGTTTAAGTTTACTAGGCTTATTGGATGCTCGGTGCATATAGTGGTGCTCTTTTGTTTGGTGCAACTAGCGTTAAAGTTCCATTTCCAGCTAGCTCTTTAAGAATGCTCTTTGCTAGGCTTAGTCTTAAGTTGAATTTCGTGGCTATAATGTACGGGGTTATGTATTTCATATTTGCGACGTCTCTTTCTATTTGCTTCAATAGTTTGTCATCTACAACTACTTCTCTGACGACTCTTTGAAATTCTGCCTTTTTTACTTCAGGCTTCTTTCTGGGTGCTCTTCTTGTGAGCGGCTTCTTCTTTTTAGGTCCTCCCAAACGTTAACCTCCTATCTTTGGTGCTCAGCCTAGCTTTGTACGAGTACTTAAATTTTTTGCAAAATTAATGCGATTATATATGAAGCTATTATGATGGTTCCAAGCAGTATTAATAGTGCATGGTGCTTGACCTTTTTAGAAATCATTATCATTCCCTTCATTGTTATCAATCCGAAGGTGAATGCGGTTAGAATTCCTGCAATTATGGTGGGTGATGCCGTATTGATTATTTCAAAGAGGCCGGCAGCAAATGTTACGGGTATTGCTGCAATAAAGGAAGCATTAAATGCATCTTCGGATTTAAAATGCAAGCCAAGTAGAAGGGCTATGGTTATTGCGCTTCGTGAAACTCCAGGTATGATAGAGAGCCCTTGCACAATTCCTAGTAAAATAGCCTCCTTTAAACTGAAATTCGAAATATATTTTACTCTTTTCATGCTTGATGATCTTAAGCTGATTAATCCAGTTGCTATTAGAAATAAGCCAATTATTGCCGTTATTTCGTCAGCACTCAATTTTTGGAACTGTAGTCTAATTAGTAGGAAAAGTGGGGCGGCGACTAGAAATGAGCAGGCAGGTGTCACAGTGAGTAGCAGTGATGTTGGATTTCTGAATTTAAGACTATAATTTACTTCTCTCAAAGCTTGAGATATTGCTTTCCTGTAAAATGTCAGCGCTGCAAGTGCTGTGCCTAAGTGTAATGCCAAGGAGTACTCGTATGCTAAACCTGGACTTATACCTGTAATTTTAGATAGTAGTATTAGGATTTGTCCACTGCTACTAATTGGTATCCATTCTATGATACCCTGTATAGCTCCTATTACTAGTAATGCAATTACTTCCAATTTGCTTCACTGGGACAGTATAGCCTAATTAGGTGGTTATTAAGCTTATGATTAGACTTGCATTTCCAGTAGTTAGCTTTCGAGTCAGCCCTGCGCGGGTCAATCATCCCGTTTCGGTCAGCCCTTTCGAGCGCAATCATCCTCATAACAAAATAATGAACTAGTTCAACATAAGTATTATGTCCATAATCATCAGTGTATAGTTGATATTAATCTCTTAACATGTTCAAAATTCGATTATTGAATAAAATGGCTGGCACGATTTTAATCTAGTCCTTTAGGTAAAAGTTATATACACATTTCCATGAGACTATTTTACAGTTAACTTCAAAGTCTAGGGGAGGAAATCTATGATTGTGTCTGGGCGTTTCATGGAGTTTGTCGCACTAATACTAATATGGGTATTAGCTATGATTGCAATAGACAAAATCAAGAAGGGCTGGACAGTATCGTTCAGGAGAATAGCTGGTCTTGATGCCTTGGAGGAGGCTGTTGGAAGAGCTGCTGAGATGGGAAGGCCAGTTCACTTTACCTCTGGACTAAACAGCTTAACTGGAACTTGGGCTCCATTAACAGTTGCAGGGCTGGCGGTATTCGGAGAAGTCGCCAGGCTCTGCGCTAGGTATAGAGTTCCCGTAATTTACTCAGTGTACGGGACTCAAGTCATCCCAATAGCTCACGAACTTTATAAGCAGGCTTTCTTGGCAGAAGGTCGGCCTGAAGAGGCCAAGCCTGAGGAAGCTATACGATATCTCTCAAGCTCGCAATTCGCTTATGCAGCGGCAGTGCAGGGTATTGCAGAGCGAGAGAGGCCTGCTGCAAACATAATGGTTGGACCATTCTACGCAGAGTCATTAATCTTCGCAGAGACATTCTACAGAGTTGGAGCAATACAGGTTGCAGGTACTGCGCGACTCTACCAGATACCATTCTTCGCCATAGTCGGTGACTACGTCCTAATCGGCGAAGAGTGCTACGCTGCAGGAGCATACTTGACTAAGGATCCAGCTCACACTGGCAGCCTATTCGTCCAAGACCTCGGCAAGATGGTTGCAATAGTTCTAGGAGTTATTGGAGCACTACTGACAACTGCTGGAACTAAGGCAATTGTCGAATTCTTGAAGTTGTAGGCGGTGTGGTGAGATGTCCCTAGCCTATAGGAGGCACTTGCCAATTATAATAACCTTCATAATGGGCATAATCATGATACTGCAGTACTTCATAGTTCCAAAACAGCCTGTTGAGCCATACCAAATAACAATGCAGAAGGTTGGTGAAACGCTTACAAATTGGGCAAACCTACTTGCAGCATTCACAATCGGCTTCGGTATGGTAAACATCGCCCTCATACACAGCAGGCATGTCAGTAGAAAGACTCCGGGTCAATGGTACTACAGCGCTTGGCTACTGTTTGTAGCAGTAATCATGGTTATCGTAGGTATAGGTGGAGAGCCTGCTCTTGGCATAAACGTTAGCAAATACCAGTACGACTGGATGACAACTTATGTATTCGCCGCTTTAAGCGGAACCATGTACTCATCACTAGCATTCTACATCACCTCCGCATGCTATAGAGCTTTCAGAGCTAGAACTATTGAGGCTACTGCACTGCTGATCGTCGGATTCATCACTCTAATGTCAAGAACACCTGCATTCCAGGCATACTTGCCTCAAGTAATTGAAGTAGCTGATTGGATAAACAAGTACATAGTGAAGTCTTCATTCAGAGGTATCTTGATAGGCGGTGCACTTGGCGCAATATTGCTAGGAATCAGAACGCTGATGGGAATGGAGACTGGATACCTCGGGAGGAGGGATTAGAATGGCTAAGTCTCCACTTGAATATATAGAGTCATTACCTAGAGAAATAATCTACACAATTCTAATAATATGCTTAGCAGTACCATTAGTAAAGCCGTTAGGCCTGCCAGTACCTATCAGTAGTAGAGTGAAGGAGTGGCATCAATACGTTGAAGGTTTACCCGATGGAGCATATGTACTAGTAAGCGTAGACTACGGTGTAGGATCACTTCCAGCTCTAGAACCATTCATGGTAGCTACCCTACATGACCTATTTGAAAGAAACGTCAAAGTAGTCATCATGACGCTATACAGCGACGGGCCAATATGCTATGAATCATTAATTACGAAGGTAAATCCGGACGCTTACGGGAAACAATATGGCGTTGACTATGTATTCCTAGGATACATTCCAGGCGGAGAAACTGCAATGAAAGCAGTTGCAGAGAACCTACACGCTGCAGTTCCAACCGACTACTACGGCACGCCACTAAATCAAATACCAATGCTTAAGGACATTAGCGGAGCATCTGACTTCGCGATGATAATTAGCGTTACGCCCTCAGGAGACGTAGCTCAAGGATGGATTAGGCAGTGGGTAACTCCATACGGAATTACATACATGTCCTGTGTACTAGCAATGATGATGCCTACAATGGAGCCATACTACCCAGCACAAGTTAAGGCATTAACAGACGCTGGTAGAGCTGGAGAGTACGAGTACCTAATCGGTAAGCCAGGCTCCGGTATTAGGAAGCTAGACGCATTCAGCGTTGCTCACATAATGCTAATTATTGCAATCATAATAGCGAACATAGCGTACTTCGCTTTGAAGGCTCAGAAGAAGGGAGGTGCATAGGGTATGGCTGATATTTGGACTGAATGTGGAATTTGGGTTGCAGCCATATTAACCATCGCAGTTTACAGCTTCGCTTACAGAGACAACCCTCTATTCAAGTTTGCTGAGCACACATTCGTTGGCGTTGCAGTTGGCTACAGCTTCGTACAGGCAATTAGAGGTGTGAAGACCTTCGGAATTGACCACTTAACGGCTGGCGAGGCTCTATACATAATACCAATAATTCTAGGCTTCTTGATGTACTTCAGGTATCACAAGACACTATATTGGCTTTACAGGTACGGCATTTCAATAATCGTAGGAGTAGGTATAGCAGCTTCATTCGTCAGAGATATTGAGACAAGCTTCCTAGCTCAAATTGCAGCAACAGCAGGTATAAACATTATAAAGGCAGATCCTGCAGCCACTCTAGGCAACATTGTGTTCCTAGCCGCTGTTGCAACAACTCTGTACTACTTCATATTCACATTCCCAATGCTTCACACTGGCAGGGCTAAGACATTGGCTGACGCTGGCAGATGGTTCATGATGCTAGCATTCGGCTATGCCTTCGCGAAAACAGTAGTTACGCGATACAACCTGATGCTAGGAAGACTTGAATTCCTATTGTTCGAGTGGCTGAAGCTGCCAAAATAGCGTAAATCATCATTTTTTATTAATTTGCATTAGAATTTCACCAATTTTTTTAGTTTTTTGAACTACATCAATTGCGTTTCTCCCTAGTATCCTTATCATAGGCTCTTTGCCTACTTCTCCCAAATCGTATATTATGTCTGGGAATTTTTCTGATTTCATAATGGCTGTTCTTATTCCCCAAGGTATGCTTGCACCTTCAGTTTCTTTGATGTGTATAGGTTCTTCTTCTCGGCTAAATGAAGCTACTATGAGGCCTAGCTTTCTGCATGCTTCTATGATTTCTTTACTATACTTTATGTTCATTGCAGCTCTGATGTTTGGATTGATTTTCATTGCTGATAGTATTGCTCTAGCAATGTGCTTTGAAGCTCCGAATTTCGGGCACCCTGCAGCTCTCAATTTTCCATTAACTTCTGTTATTCTACCGCTTATCGCACATACGTCTTCAATTTCCTCTGCATACATTGATGCCTCCCCAATGTTCATTCTCACTTCTGGAAGCAGTTGCAGAAGCTCAGGTGATTCTTCGATTAGTTTGAGTGCTTCACTCACGTTTTTCCATGCGATGTACTTGGATGATTTTTCATAGAGTTCTACTAGTGGATTGACTGGTCCGTGTCCTCCTCCTATACTGTAACCATGTTTAATTGCCCTGTTGATGAATTCGCTTGCTACTTTAACTGCTTCTGGAATTCTCTTTCCCTTTGCTATTAAAGCTGCGATTGCAGCTGAGAATGAGCAGCCTGTTCCATGAGTGTTTGTCGATTCGATTTTCAACTTCTCAAATTCGAATGTTTTACCTTTATAGTATAGAATGTCTACTATCTTCTTCCCAGGTAGGTGCCCTCCTTTAATGACAACTGCATCCGCACCTAATTCGTGAATGTCTTTTGCTGCTCTTTTCATGTCTTCAATGCTTCTAATTTCATATCCGACGATGACTTCTGCTTCAGGGATGTTTGGCGTTATTACTAGTGCCTTTGGAATCAATTTTGATTTCAAAGCTTCTATAGCATCTTCAAGTAGTAGTCTTGCTCCTGACTTTGCAACCATTACCGGGTCAACTACAGTTTTAATCTTATGTTCCTCTATCTTCCTAGCTACTGCTTCAACTATTTCCTTCGTGTAAAGCATTCCTGTTTTAGCTGCATCAACTCCTATGTCTTCAATGATGGCTTGGATTTGCATTTCGACCATCTCTGGAGGGAGGACGTGAATTCCTTTTACCTCAACGGTATTTTGGGCAGTTACTGCCGTTACTACGGTCATTCCATGAACTCCAAATGCAGCGAAAGTTTTTAAGTCGGCTTGAATTCCTGCTCCGCCACCTGAGTCTGAGCCTGCTATGGTTAAGGCTTTATAAATCTTCTTCATGAGTTTTCACCTATAAACTAATTACAGAAAGCATACTGATAAATCCCGACGCAATTATTAGATAGCTGGCGTGATTTTTAGCTTTATCTATGAATGATTTGAATTCGTTGATTCCTTTCACAGTTCTTGCGCCGAGGAGCGTTAGTAATACGCTTGTGAGTGTTTCACCTAAATATAGCATTGTGAAGAAGAATATTGCTTTGATTGCGTCGAAAACAATCATTGATATTAATAGAGCAATGGTGGTTGGAACTGTCGGCTTCAAGTAAGTTATGAATCCTAATATTGTTGGAGAACCGGAAGGCTTGCCTTCTAGTGGAGTGTACGGGGGTTTGATTGGAGCTCTAAATAATGATATTCCAAAGACATCTGACATGATAAATCCGTATACTATCAGAAGTGTTGAGAGTAGGGCAATTACGATTTTCACGGTAGTTTCACTTATTACTTCACATAATGCTAAGTGAAATCCGGTTGACGCGGCATATAGTATTGAAAGTGATATTAATCCTCCAGCTGCCATTCTTACGATTGCTAGAATATCTCCATTTTTAACATAAGAAATTAGTGTTGCTATTGTTGGTGATGAGTATGCGATAGCACTACACCCTAATGTGATCGCTGAAAGCAATAGCATATATTCGTTCATTATTTCCCCTAAGCTATTATTTTTGCGTTAAGCTTAAAATTTTAAGTTTTTCAATTATAGCTTAGATGTGAAGGTGATAATGAGTGTATACATCGTTGGCTGATTTAGTTGCAGCTGTAGCCATATTGACTGTTCTCGCCATAATATCAATAAGGCTTAAACTTGTAGATTACACGGGTACTGCAGCTGCTTTCATTGTTGGTTTTATAACGCTCATCTTTGGCGGTTGGAATTGGTTTGCAGTTCTACTTGCATTCCACTTATCTGCTGGTTTATTGACGAAGTATAAGTATGATATTAAGCGTAGATTGGGGGTTGCGGAAGCCAAGGGTGGAGCTAGAGCTTGGACTAATGTTATTGGCAATGGAGGGATTGCAGCTTTCTTCGCTTTAGCTGAGGGGTTATTTGGTGGAGGTGCATTTTTCGGGGGATATCTTGGCGCTATAAGTACTGCTGCAGCAGACACACTTGCAACTGAAATCGGCCTTCTATATCCAGGAGAACCTAGACTCATAACTAATTTGAAGAAGAAGGTTCCGAGGGGGACTTCTGGAGGAGTTTCAATTTACGGTGAATTAGCAATACTATTAGCTTCAACAATAATTGGAATGGTTGCAATTATAAGTGGAGCGGAGCCATCTTTCTCGCCAATTAAGATTTTATTGATAGCGGTAATCTCTGGCTTTGTTGGCTCGACTATTGATAGTGTTTTAGGTGCAACAGTTCAGGCGCAATATTGGTGTGAGACGTGTAAAAAGTTCACTGAAGTTAAGCATCATCGGTGTGGTTCTGAGGCTAAGCTTGTTAAAGGTTTTGAGTGCATTAATAATCACGTAGTCAACTTTACTTCAACAGCAATTGGAGGAATCATTGGATTTACCTTATGCCTTCTACTCTAAACTTATATTTGACTGATAGAGCTGTTTTTATTGGTGAATATTTTGAGTGTAAAAATTGAAAGACTTTCTACTGGAATTCCAGAGCTTGATAAAATGCTTGATGGCGGTGTGCCGAGAGGCTTTTTCGTAGCTGTAACAGGTGAGCCTGGAACTGGTAAGACGATTTTATGCTTGCACTTTATTTGGCAGGGCGTCAAAGATGGTGACAAGTGCATTTACGTCACAACTGAGGAGAGCAGAGACTCAATAATTCGTCAGGCAGCTCAATTTAAAATGGATTTTTCAAGTGCAATTTCCAGTGGGAACTTGATTGTTATTGATGCTCTACTATCGGCTACAAGTGATCCTTGGTGCCTAAAAACGCTTGACATCGAAGAGCTGGTAAGTAAAGTTATTGAAGCTAAGAGGAAGTTGGGTTATGGTAGAGCTAGATTAGTTATAGATTCCCTTTCTGCGTTTTGGCTCGACAAGCCTGCCATGGCTAGGAAGTACAGCTACTTTATTAAGAAAGTTCTCTCTAAGTGGGATTTCACTATTATGGCTACTTCGCAGTACGCGGTGACAACTTCTCAAGCTTTCGGCTGGGGCACTGAGCATATTGGTGATGGAATTATTAGATTTAGGCGATTTGTGAGAGGTGGTAGGCTTAGAAGGTTTATTTTAATTGAGAAGATGAGGCAAACTCCTCACGATTTGAGAATGCATGAAATAGAAATTGTTGATGGGCGCGGCCTAGTAATTTTAGGTCCTGTTGAGATGAGGCGCGAAGACATTTCTCTCCCTAGTAGGGTTGTTAAGAGGATGTTGAGGATTCAAAAGCTTAAGGAGCTTGAATACCCGGATGATTCGGGTGAAGATGTTGACCTTTAATTGATTGTTTTCTAACTTTCTAAATTG
>QMQZ01000002.1 GCA_003649145.1 Thermoproteota archaeon | reverse complement strand
GGAAGCATCGAGTGGTCGTCGCGACTAATGACATCGAGTTGAGGAGGAGGCTGAGGAGGCTGGGCGTTCCAGTTATATTTTTGAGGGGCTTTGACCACCTTGAAATCGAGGGGGAAGTGTACTAGCTTGGCTGAGCGTAACTTTTTTATGATAATGTTGTTTAAGCCATTTGAGTCTGAAGGTTAATGGGGGTTCGACGAGTGTACTACCTTCTTAAAGTCCTTGATGTCGTAAGGATTCCACCTAATAGGTTCTCTGAGCCTCTTGAGCAAGTTGCAATGGACATTTTAAGGGAGAAGTATGAGGGATTTATTGATAGTGAACTTGGAATAATAATTGCAATTTCAAATATATCCGTCTCAGAAGTCGGAATGATCGTTCCCGGTGATGGAGCTACTTACCATGAAGTGACTTTCGATGCGATTGCCTTTCTACCTAAAGTTCAGGAGGTTGTCGAGGGGCAAATTGTTGAGGTGACTGACTTCGGAGCTTTCATGCGGCTTGGACCTATTGACGGTTTAATTCACGTTTCACAGGTGATGGACGACTACATCGTTTATGACAAGAGGAGGGGTGCATTGATGGGCAGGGAGTCGCAGAGAATTCTTCAGGAAGGCGATATTGCTAGGGCTAGAATAGTTACCGTGAGCATTTCCAGTAAGGGTGTTAAGGTCGGCCTCACAATGAGGCAGCCATTCCTCGGTGTAACGACGTGGATTGAAGAGGAGATAAAGCGGGTTAAGGGTGAGGTCGAGGCTAAGGAGAGTTGAGGAGGGGCTGTGATTGCCTAGGAGAGGTTTACCGTTCAAAGCTTGCAGGAACTGTCACTACTTAGTTGAGCCTGAAGTAGATGTGTGCCCTAACTGTGGATCTAAAGACTTCTCTGAGTACTGGAGGGGGCTTGTGATAATTTTAGATCCTGAGTCTGAGACCGCTAAAATACTCGATAAATCTAAGCCTGGCAGGTATGCCATTGAAGTTCACTGAAAATTTCACTGTATTGAAGTGCTTGAAGCTTGTTGAGGAGTTTAGGAGCGAGTTTAAGCGCCCATATGGCATTGTCATCCGAGGCTCTGATGAATCTGTGACTAAAGAGTTGATTAGCCTCGTTAGGGGGCGGAGGCCGCCTAAATTTGTGGCTGTGGGTGATAGGGTTACCCAGTGGATGTTGAACTTCAATTACACTCCTGACCTCTGTATAGTGGATTTCAGGGTTGGGCGTAAGCGCTATGAATTCAAGTATGATTCTGAGCTTTTCGATGGAGCATTTAGGGTTAGCAATCCTGCAGGATATATTACTTGTGAAGCTTGGCTAACTATTCAGTACGCTTTAGCTTTACGTGGGAAGTACTTGATTGTTGTTGATGGGGAGGAGGACTTGCTCGCCTTACCTGCAGTCTTATGCTCTCCCCTCAATTCTATCGTGGCTTTTGGGCTGCCTGGAGAAGGTGTGATGGCTGTTCCTGTTGATAGTAGGGCTAGGATGGAAGCTTTTAAGTTGCTGAGCTTTTTTGAGCCTGCTTAGGGATGAAATTAATTATATAAGTGGGATTTGCACATCACATGAAGAGGTGGTATATACTTATGGCTGGCGAGGAATTTCGCATTGAAGTTGTCGAAAAGCGGCCGAACCCCCTGCTGAATAGGCTTGAGCTTGACATTGTAATTTACCATTTAAGCGGAGGCACTCCATCGAGGTTTGAGGTTAGGAAGGCTATAGCTGAGCAGTTTAATGCTCCATTAGACTGCGTCATAATTAGGCGGCTGATCACGGAGTATGGTATTGGGAGGACTAGGGGGCACGTTCACGTCTACGAGTCTCCTGAGAGGGCTAGGGAAATAGAGCCTGAGTACTTGATAGCTAGAGACATGCCGCCGGAGGAGAAGGGGGAAGCTGAGTCTGAAGAGTGATGGATTGAGGCGCTCATAATGCTAATTTTAGGGATTGAGTGCACTGCGCACACTTTCGGCTGTGGAGTTGCTTCTTCTGATGGGGAAATCTTGGCTAATGTGAATTCCGAGTATATTCCAGATAAGGGTGGAATTCACCCTAGAGAGGCTGCACGCCACCACGCTAATGTTGCTCCCAGCATTTTAAAGTCGGCTTTGAGTAAAGCTGGAGTTGAAATTGAAGCGGTTAATGGCATTGCCATATCGCTTGGCCCTGGACTCGGCCCGTGCTTGAGGACTGGAGCTACTGTTGCTAGAGCTTTGGCAGCATACTTCGAGAAGCCATTGATTCCAGTTAATCACTGTGTTGCCCATATTGAAATTGCAAAGCTGATATGTGATGCTGAAGATCCGCTCGTAGTTTACGTTTCGGGTGGAAATACCATAATAGCTGCTTATGCTGGAGGTAGGTATAGGGTTTTTGGCGAAACGCTTGATATAGCTCTTGGAAATTGCCTAGATGTTTTCGCTAGGAGAGCTGGGCTACCTCATCCAGGTGGGCCTTACATTGAGAAGTTGGCTCGCGAGGGTGAGCGCTTCATCCCTTTACCATATGTAGTTAAGGGTCAGGATGTTTCATTCTCAGGACTTCTAACTGCTGCGCTGAAAAAGCTTGACGAGGGTGAGCGCTTAGAAGATCTCTGCTACAGCCTACAGGAAGTGGCTTTTTCTATGGTTTGTGAAGTTGCTGAGAGAGCTATTGCTCACACGATGAAGAAGGAGCTGCTCTTAACTGGGGGAGTTGCGGCTAATAGGCGGCTTCAAGAGATGCTTAAGGCTGTTGCTGAGGAGCATGGAGCCACATTTGGAGTTGTGCCTCATGAGTACGCTAGGGATAATGGAGCTATGATCGCTTGGACTGGAGTTTTAGCTATGAAGCATGGAATCACCATACCGTTGGAGGAGAGCTTCATCAAGCCTAGGTGGAGGCTAGATGCAGTTGACGTGCCTTGGGTAGGTGAGAGTGAAGTTGCAGCTATTGAAGAAGGGAGCTGAGGCTTACCTATACTTGGACGAATGGTTTGGACTTAAGGTCGTCAAGAAGGTTAGAGTTGTAAAGTCATATAGGGTTGGCTTACTCGACGAGCAGTTGAGAAAATTTAGAACTGCTCATGAAGCTAAGCTACTTTCAAGTGCTAAGAGCTTTGGAGTGCCTACGCCTGTGGTTTTCGATGTCGACGTCTGCAAGTTCACAATAGTTATGGAGTTTATTGAGGGTCTTCTTCTAAAGAAGCTTCTTCCAGAGGTTTCTGATAGTGAAAGAATTAGGCTGTGTAGATTGGTTGGTAGGAATATTGGTTTGCTTCACTCTAATGGAATATTTCATGGAGATTTGACGACTTCTAATATGATAGTGCAGAGGGATAAGATCTACTTTATAGATTTTGGGCTTGGAGGCTTCTCTAAGGAGATAGAGTATTTTGGGGTTGACTTGCACCTTCTTCTCAGAGTTCTAGAGAGTTCTCATCATGAAATTGCGGAGGAGTGCTTTTCAGCTATAGTTGATGGTTACTCAAGTGTTTTTGATAAGGCAGATTTGGTTCTTAAGAAGGTTAAGGAGATTAGGATGAGGGGGAGGTATGTAGTTGAGCGCAGAGCAGCTAGACGGCGGTGAAGTGGCGTTCGTCACTAGGAATAAGCATAAATTTGAAGAGGCGAGCTATGTCCTCTCACATTTTGGTGTTAGGGTTGTCCAAGTGGATTTGGAGAGGGTTGAGATTCAGTCTGATGACTTAAGTGAAATCGCGCTGACTGGAGCTAAGCAAGCTTCCTTGAGGCTTGGTAGAGCTGTAGTTGTTGAGGATGCTGGGCTATTTGTCGACGCGCTTAATGGATTTCCTGGCCCATACTCTTCGTACGTGTTTAGGACTATTGGGATTAGGGGCATTTTGAAGTTGATGAGTGGAGTTGGCGATAGGAGGGCTAGGTTTGAGTCTGCTGTAGCCTATTGTGATCCTAGTGGGGAGTGTAGGGTTTTTAGGGGTGTAGCTTTGGGTGTGATCGCTTTGGAGCCGAGGGGGAGTGGTGGCTTCGGCTTTGACCCAATATTTATTCCCGATGAGGGCGGCGGCCTGACTTATGCTGAGATGAGCTTTGAGCGTAAGTGTGAAATTAGCCATCGAGCTAAGGCGTTTAAGGCTTTTGGAGAGTGGTTTACTTCGTGTATGCGAAATAAACTTAAATATCTTTGAGAGTTACTGTCTAAGGCTTAGGGAGGTTCGCTCATGAGGAAAAGCAAGGAGAAAGGGAAGTCTCACTCGACTAGACCTGTGAGAACTACTCCTCCTAAGTGGTGTAAGTATACTGCTGAGGAAGTTGAGAACCTAGTGGTTGAGCTTGCGAGGAGGGGCCACCCTCCATCGATGATAGGCATCATCTTAAGAGACCAGTATGGCATTCCACTTGTCAAGCAGATTACGGGTAAGAAGATAGTTGAGATTCTCAGGGAGAAGGGGTTGGCCCCCCAGATTCCAGAGGACTTGGCGAACTTGATTAGGAGAGCTGAGCGGATTAGGAGGCATTTGGAGGAGCATCCTAAGGATGAGCACAGTAGGAAGGGGCTTAGGTTGATAGAGTCGAAGATATGGCGGCTAACCAAGTACTACCGTAGGATTGGTAGGCTCCCAGAGAAGTGGTCTTATCAGCCTGGAAAGACTATTACTACATAGTGGCGGGAGCCTTGAACTTTAACAATGATGACAATTCAGTCTCCGAGTTTAAGGAGAAAGTTGGTGAAGCTGCGGAGCGCATTTTAAGTTGGGTTGAAGAGGACCTTCCAATAACTGTTATTTCACACTTGGATGCTGATGGGCTGGCTGCAGCTGGAATTGTAGGTGCAATGCTTGAAAGGTTGAAGGCTTCATTCAAGATTAGAATTGTTAAGCAGTTGGATGAGGAGTCGCTTAGAGAGCTCAGCTCTGAAGCCAATGTCCCAATAATATTTGCTGACTTGGGCAGTGGGCAGAAAGACTTGATATTAAGTATTCTCCCAGACTCCTCAGTAGTTATTCTTGATCACCACCAGCCCCTCGACCTAGAAGTTCCTGGTGCAGTTGAGGTGAATCCACACTACTTTGGAATTGATGGCGCTAAGCACATTAGCTCTGCTGGCGTAGCATACTTCGTAGCTAAGGCTGTAAGCTCCGACAATGTTGACTTGTCTCCAGTAGCTATTGTCGGCGCGCTTGGTGATAGGCAGGACTGCGGTAAGAGGCGCAATTTGATAGGCTTGAATGAGTCCATAGTTGTAGATGCTTCTGAAGCTAATTTGGTTGAAGTTAAGTTTGGTTTGAGGCTTTTCGGCTTCGAGTCTAGGCCTGTCGTTAAGAGCTTGGAGTACACGATCGACCCTTTAATTCCAGGGTTGAGCGGAGATTTTAATGCTTGCATGAACTTCTTGAAGAGAATTGGAATTCCGCCGGCTGATGAAGATGGGAATTTGAGGAGGATGTCTGACTTAACTTCTCAAGAGCTCAGATCCTTAATGGTGAATTTGGTGAAGTACATGCTGAGTAAGGGTATTGAGAGTAAGGAAGCTGAAAGTATCATGGGCACGATATACGTCTTACCTCGCGAGCTTCCAGGCTCCCCACTTAGGGATGCGAGGGAGTTTGCTTCTCTTCTTAATGCTTGTGGGAGACTTGGGAGTCCAAGTATTGGTGTGGCTGTCTGCATGGGTAGGAGGGGGCTTATCTTAGAGAAGGCCGAGGATCTAGCAGCAGAGTATCGGCGCGTGCTGTTGAAGTACGTGAACTGGCTTACACGCAACTTGGATAAGGTTAGGCGAACGCAGTATTTGCAGGTGATTTATGGTGGTGACGTCGTGGACGATAGGCTTGTCGGCACATTGATGTCTATTGCCCTTTCTTCGAGAATACTCTCACCTAAGAAGGTTGCTGTAGCTCTTGCCTCCTCATCTGAGGATAAGATTAAGGTTTCAGTGAGAGCTGATAGGAAGCTCGTTGAGAAGGGTTTGAATTTGGGGTTGGCAATTAGGGAGGCTGCCTCGGCGGTTGGGGGTACTGGTGGAGGTCATGACGTGGCTGCTGGAGCTCAAATTCCAGCTGGGTCTGAGGAGGACTTCATTAGAATTTTAGATGAATTAATTGGTAAGCAACTTTCAGGTGGTTAGATGAGGCACACTGCTTTTATTAAGCTTCGGTATGGTGATGAGATGGCGGCTAAAGCCATAGCTTGCTCGGTTGAGCCTGATACTTTGCAGGCGCCGCCAAATTTGAGGGTGGTGGCCAGAGAGGTTGATGGTGAAGTTAAAGTTGAGATTGAGTGTGAATGTAGGGTTGAAACTCTTCTTCAAACTGTAGATGACCTGCTCTCATGCATTCAGGCTGCTGAGAAATCTTTGAAATGCGTCCAACAGAGTTATAAGGAAGATTGCTTAAATCACGTAGAGCTAGTGTAGTGGGTGATCTGAGTGTCTTCGAGAGCTAGGGATAAGTGGAGAATGAAGAAGTGGTATACTGTCATAGCTTCAAGTGCGTTTGGCAATTTAGAGATTGCCAGGATACCTGCAGATGACCCAACTAAGCTATATGGTAGGGTTGTTGAAACTTCATTGAGCGACTTGACTGGAGACTTCTCCCTACTGCACATTAAGCTTTACTTCCAGATAATTGAGGTTGAGGGCGACGTGGCTAAGACCATTTTTAAGGGGCATGACTTGACTAGGGACTATTTGAGGAGCTTGATTAGGAGAGGCTCCACTAGAGTTGACGGCATATTTAAAGTTACAACTAAGGACGGCTATACGCTGAGGGTTTCTGCAATTGCATTAACGAGGCATAGAGCTAAGACTTCTCAGGAGAGGGCTATTAGGAAGATAATGAAGGAGATCATTGAGGCTAAGGCTCAGCAATTGACTTTTGACGAGTTCGTCCAGCAGGCTGTTTTAGGTAAGATTGCGTCTGAAATTTATAATGCTGCTAGGAAGATCTACCCACTTAGGAAGGTTGAAGTTAGGAAGAGTAAGCTTTTAACTTTGCCTTCTGGACGTAAGCCTATTGAGGAGATTTTGGCTCGCGTCACTGCAGCTCAATGAGCTGAGCAGTGGCGTCTTTAATGAAGCCTAGTAACTTGAGGGCGCTGGTCGCTAGAGAAGCTGCACGTTTATTATACTATCGACTAGCTACAGAGTACAAGTTTGCTAAGCTTAAGGCTGCTAGGGAGCTTGGAGTAAGCGTTCTTCCAAGTAATCGCGAGGTCGCAGATGAGCTAGACGCCCTGGCTTCGCTTCTCGAAGGTGAGTCTAGAATTAAAAGGTTAGTTCAGATGAGGCGTGAGGCTCTAGCGTTAATGGAGACTATCTCAGAGTTCAATCCGAAGCTCATAGGCAGTGTTTGGAGGGGTACTGTTAGAATTGGAAGTGACATAGACATTATTGTTTATTCCAGATCTCCATCAGCTGTAATTGAGAAATTGAAGCGCACAGGCTATAGGGTAGTTCACGTTGAGAGTAAGGTTAAGGCTGGCAAGGAGTTGGAGGGTAAGAAGGTTTACGTTCACATCTATGTTGAGCTTAAATCTGGCAATCGCGCTGAAATCGTTGTTAGGAGTCCTGAGGATCAAGATGTGAAAGAGATCTGCGACATTTATGGTGATGTGATTGAGGGTTTAACTATTGACGAGCTTAGGAGAGTTCTCGCTGAGGATCCGACTAGGAGGTTTATTCCGCAACGTTAATTATCTTTGATAATTCTAGGTTTATCGATGTATCCTAAGGAGATCAATGTTGTTAAGAAGGATTGGAGAACTGTATCTGTAAGGTTCGGCTTGTGCTACCCTAGCTTTTATAGAGTTGGCATGTCATGTTTAGCCGTCCACTTACTTTATGAGATTTTAAATTCTAGAGGGGATGTGGCTTGTGAAAGGATTTTCCTAGAGCCAGACAGCTCTCTATTGAGCGTTGAGTCTAGGCAGCCGCTATCTAAGTTTGACGTGCTTGGTTTTTCTCTTCAGTATGAGCTCGACTACGTGAATCTTGCTCGCATGTTGTTGAATTCTGGAATTCCTCCGATGGCTAGTGAGAGAGGAGATGGCCACCCAATATTAATTGCTGGTGGACCTGCAGTTACTGCTAATCCTGAACCTATAGCTCCAATTGTAGATGCAGTTGTTATCGGAGAGGTAGAGCCGATAATCGACGACTTGATCAGCGCGTTCCAGTGTGGAGGTAGGGAACGCGTCCTTGAAGAGCTTGCTGACATTAAGGGGGTTTATGTGCCGAAGTTTTCCAAGCCTGTTAGGCGGGTTTGGGCTTCTTCACTTGATGAGGCTCCTCACGCGATTTCTCAGGTGATTCCTCAAGTTTCGGCAGATAGCCCTTTTTCTCCAATTTTTGGCAGAGCCTTTCTATTGGAGGTAACTCGGGGTTGTAGGTGGGGCTGTAGGTTTTGTCTTGAAGGTTACAATTACCTTCCAATGCGTGAGAGGTCGATTGAAGTTATTGAGGGTATTTTGAGTGAAGGTCTGAGGAGAACCTTTACTGATAAAGTCGTCGTGATTGGCTCTGCTGCTTTTGATCATAGTAGATTTGAGAATTTGTGTGAGCTGATAGTTTCTTCAGGCTTGAATATTTCAGTACCGTCTATGCGTGCTTCAGCTCTGACTGAAAGGTTGGCAGCGCTATTGGTTAAGGGCGGCCAGAAAACGATTACATTTGCTCCTGAAACCGGCTCAGATCATTTGCGTAGAGTGGTTTGTAAGAAGTTATCCACTGAAGAGATTCTTGATGCTGCTAAAATTGCTTTGAACTGCGGTTTTAAGCATGTTAAGCTTTATTTCATGATTGGATTGCCGGGGGAGTCATTGGATGATGTTGAGTCAATAGTGGGTCTTGCTAAGCGGATTGCTGACTTGGGCTTTTCGGCGAGGAAGAGCGTCAGGTTAACTGTAAGTCCATTTATTCCTAAAGCTCACACTCCCTTCCAGTGGTTTGGTCTTGAGAGCCTTGATTCTCTTAGAAGTAAGGTGAAGTTGTTGAGAAAGTTGGCAGCTAGAGATCCTAGAATTGAATTGAGGTTCATGAGGATTAGGGAAGCTGTCATTCAAGCTTTCCTTTCGACTTCGGGTAGGGAAGCAGCACCTATCATAGTTCGCGTTGCTGAGCTCGGCGGCTCACTTGCAGCTTGGAGGAGAGCTGAGAAAGAGCTTGGAGTGTCTATTGAGGAAGTAGCTTTAGCTTCTAAGGAGTTAGACAGGCCGCTGCCGTGGGATCACATTGACGTCGGCGTTACTCGAGATTTCCTTTTAAAGAGGTATTGTAGTGCTAAGGACGTCGCTGATGTGCGTTGACTGCACGATTAGTTTAAGTACTTCTTAATTCCATTAACTGTTGGATGTGTCTCCGTTGGGGATTGATTGGGAGACTTTAAAGAAGCACTTTCCCGCATTGGCTAGAGAGATCGAGGAGAAGCGCACACGTTCGCTTTCAATTAGTGGTGTTAGGTCTAGTGTTGAGGCTGGAGAGCGGATTTCATCATGGCGTTACGGCAAGCCAAAGTTTTGGGGTTATGAGCCTGACGTTATAGATTTCATTAGGCGTTGCGACACTGAAGAGCAGGCTTTAGAGATAATCAACTTCCTCGAAAAGCGTGGTGAAATTTCAAAGGATTATGCGGATAGGCTTAGGAGGCAGTTGAAGGAGAAGGGCGTTAGGAGTTTTGGCTCTAAGAAGGAGCCTGGCTGGTATTTTAAGGAGGACCCCATTTACGGGGGGAAGTACAAGTAGTTACTTCCTGGCTTTTGCTGCTACGATTTTTATTACGTCATTCATCTTCAATTGGTAGTCTTCGCCGACTCTTTGCATCGTCCTGACGTCTATGGCGTAGATGAAGGTTTCACCTAGGTCGGTGTGAATTTTATAGGCTAACTGTCTCGCCGTTGTACCGCGCTCAACTAGGAAGGCGTCTGGAAGTACGTTGCCTTCATGATCTGACAGCTTACTTGCATCTTCAACTGGGTATACTACTATCATGTCTAGTAGTTCTAGGAATGCCTCGTTAATGACTTCTTGTACTCCAGTTGATCCCCATGGCTTTAGCACTTTCTCTCTAATGACCTCCAAAGCTGAAAGCTGCTTTCTTGTTAGTTTATCTGGGTTTACGATTTCAAAGTCGCTGCTCCCGGGTTGGTAGTCTATTAATCCTTTTTCAGCTGCCCTCCTCAGCGCTAATTCTGCTTCAGCGCTGCAAGGCACTATGATGTAGTTTTTGAATTCTCTTCGCATTTTCTCTATGTTATCTTTTGCTGTGGGTACGTCGATTTTGTTTGCAGCTATTATTATGGGCTTTGATGTTTTCCTAAGCTCTGATACGAATGCTATTATGTCCTCCTCGCTCCAGCTTGACGGCTTCTTGCCTTCTAGGTCTGCTGATCTGAGTGCTTCAGCTACATGCTTCCTCGTAACTTCAAGTCCACTTAGCCTTTCTGCGAGGGCTGATGCTAGGTCTTCTTTTGTCATTTCAATTAGCCTTGACGTTCTCTTCCAATCTCTCATTAGTATTTGCGTCATCCACATCGTGATTTCTCTTTCGAGGAACCTTACGTCTTCACATGGGTCGTGGGTTCCCGGCTTTACTGGCCTGCCTTCTAAGTCTGTTCCTCCGGATGCGTCTACTACGTGTATTAGTACGTCTGCTCTCCTTAATTCGTCGAGGAACTTATTTCCCAGCCCTCTTCCCTTCCACGCGTCTGGAACTAGTCCTGCAACGTCTATTAGCTCAACTGGGATGAGCCTGTACCCATTTATGCACAGTGAGTTTCTCGGATTGTCTTCGACTCCTAGTTCTTTGCAGACGCACTTGACCTTCACGTATGCTACCCCCCTATTAGGCTCGATTGTCGTGAATGGGTATGGGGCTATTTTTGCTGGCGCTAGGGTTGCAGCGCTGAAGAACGTTGACTTGCCGGTGTTAGGCTTGCCTACGAGTCCTGCTTGCCTAGGCAATTTTTACCCTCACTTTTTAAGTTATGATTAGCATACTTAATTTGCTTTAGGTGGTGTACGTGAGGCGGGTTGTTGTTGTTGGTTTGGGACCTGCTGGCCTGTGGTCAGCGATTTCCGCTAGGGTTGCTGATCCTTCAGCTGAAGTTGTCGTTATAAGTGATGAGAAGTACTTGACCTACTCTCGATGCGGGCTTCCATTTGTTATTGGTGGTGAAATTGGCGGTTTTGATGAGTTGATTATTACTTCTATTGATAAGCTCAAGTCTTTAAGGATTCAAGTTTCGCTTGAAAGTAAGGTCGTCGACGTTAGTGGAGATGAAGTTATTTATGAGCGTGAAGGCGAGGTCCACCGAATTAAGTTCAGCTCACTCGTAATTGCAACTGGCTCTAAGCCCTTCATCCCTCCAATTCCTGGAATTGATGTCAGTGGAGTTTATTCGCTGAAGACTATTGATGATGGTTTAATGATATCAGAGGCTGTTAGGAGGGCTAGGAAAGCTCTAGTTATTGGCGCTGGAGCTATTGGGCTAGAAGTGGCTGAGGCTCTTGTTAGGAGGGGCTTGGAAGTTGTAGTTGCAGAGATTATGCCGAGAGTTCTGCCGACAATTCTAGATGGCGATATGGCTAAAATTTTGGGTGAAGCTATTCGTAGTAGTGGAGTTCAATTGATGTTAAATTCTAAAGTTGAGGAGATACT
This sequence comes from Thermoproteota archaeon, assembly GCA_003649145.1. Next base: position 128 of record QMQZ01000002.1, on the reverse strand, counting down.
CGGTGATTCTAAAGTTAAGTGCGCCTTAGTTGGCGGTGTTGAGGTTCCATGCGATATTGTCATAGTGGCTACTGGAGTTAGACCTAACATTGAATTAGCGCGTAAAATTGGAGTTTCAATTGGAGTTG
>QMQZ01000001.1 GCA_003649145.1 Thermoproteota archaeon | reverse complement strand
ACCTTACCATAATCAGAGTTGGAGAGGATGCTGTTTTCAAGATTCTTCATGTTAAGCCTAAAGTTGAGCCTGGCGAGAGAGTTTCGCTTGGAGATTATATTGGTGACCTTTGGGTTTCAGGCTACTTTTACCCCTGGTCTGACTTGCACATGCACGTTGAGGTCCGCCCTCCTAATGATGCTAAGAGGGCTTTAGGAGCATTTAGACTTGATGTAAGTCCAGCCATCAAATTGATATCCAATCCAGATCGCATCAGTAATTTGTACCTAGTCTGCGAGGATTGTGAAAGCTATGTTTGGCTAAAGTCTTCTTGCCGTAGAGATTTCATTTCTAGTGGATTGGCGTTGGCTGCTGGTAGTGGTGAGGTTGGATTTGTTGATGGGGGTGTGCCTCACTATGGCTATGGCGCCATTTTGAATTTGAGCTTGCCTTCTGGCTGCAAGCTGTTTGACGCGTCGGGCAACGTGATTGGAGAAGTTTACTCCTCTTCTGCTAATTTTTCGCTTTTCAATGCTGCTTGTAGAGCTTATGTTGGTGGTGTTGAGGTTAAGGGTTTTGGGAGCTACATTAATCAACCATTACTAAAGGTAATTAAGACGCCTTCTTGGAGCTATAAGGTTGGGGATGTCGTAGAATTGAATTTTAAGTTTGACTCCAGCTTGTTAAATCGCAAAAAAGGGAGGAGATTTAAGCGGGTTTAAACTTTCTTTTCTGCCCTCTTCTTGGTTACAATTATTGCTGTTGCAATTGCTCCTACTGCCACTGCAGTCATGACCACTGTTTCTAATCCTATTATTACATGGGCTGGCCTTGGCTCTATGACTATGTTAACTGAAGCTTCTGCTAGCGTGTATCCTTCCTTGCTGGCTTCTACTTCAGCTACGTACTCTCCTGGAGCTAAGTCTTCGGTTGGTATGCTTGCACTGTACACTCCTGGCTCTATTTCTGTTGCTGTGTAGGTTGTGCCTGCAAGGGTTACTTTTACTGTTGCTGCTTCAACTGCTTCTCCAGCCGCATCTTTTAGTGATACTTCTATTGTTAGTGTTTCTCCTTGAGCTACTGTGAGTTGGGTTGCTGCTGGTGTTGCTGTCATGATTGCTAATGCTACTCCTGGCTCTACTTCTCCGCCTGTTGGTGCTTCTATAGTGTAGATTGGTGTTGTTGCTTCTGGTGTTGTTGTTTCTTCTACTTCAAGTCCTATGCTTGGGTCGTGCTCTAGTATTCCTCCGTTGAAGTATGGGTAGCAGATGAATAGCCTTAGGAATCCTCCGGCCTCTAGGTATGCTGCTTTAACATTTACCGTCTCTTTGGTCCCGTTTGGGTATGTTATTGTTGCGATGTTTATGAATCTGAAGAATCCTCCTAGTGTTGCTTCTTCTGACAGTAATTCTATTGTTAGGTGTTCGCCAACTTCCTTTGGTACTGGGAGTGGCCTCTCGTACTCTTTTGTAGCGTTCACCTCCACATTTACCTTCACTTTAACTTCCTTTCCTTCAGCGTCTACGTGGGTTAGCACGCTTGCTTTTGCAGCTGCCTTTTCAATGTTCTCTGCTGCCTCTACGAGAGTCATCTGCCTCCTATGTAGCTCTTCTGCATTTAGTGATGCTACGTCTATCCATAGTGCTAGTCCTTCGGTGCCGTTTACTTCTATGCCGTACTGCTCTTCTAGGATTGCCTTGATTTCGTCTAGGATCCACTCCCACTTGCTTAGGACGAAGTCCATTTTCAGCTCTGCCTTGGTTACTGTGTAGGTTACGTTGTTAACTACTTCTTCTACTGGGACGAAGTAGAACCTGCACCTTACCATTAGGTTGTCCTCTAGGAACTTGAAGTTCGGGTTTGGCACGTGGGTTAGCTTGAATGTGAACATTATTCCTATTTCAGTTCCGTCTTCTGCTTTTATTGGCCCTACATCTGTTAGGTCCCAGAATGCTGAGGCGAAGTGGAATAGTGGTGGGTGCCACTTTGCTGCCCATGCTGCAACTAGGTCTTTGAGGCTTCTTGCTCTGTGCCTTGCTTCCTCTGCTATTTCGTGGCACTTGCTGATTGTCTTGTTGATCTCCTTCTCGATTTCTACCATTGCTGTCTTGACTTTATTCACGTTGACGTGTACTTTATTTGCCAGCGTGTTCGCTACGTCTACATCTACTGTTGTGTTTAACTCGTGGAGGATTTCTACTGTGTTTGTAACTGTGACTGACACGTTTACTGCCACATTGACTAGTACTTCTACTTCTGTGTAGTTGGCTGCTAGCTTTTCGATGTCGACTGTGACTTCGTGGATCATTTCTTTGATGACTTCAACTTCCTTCTCTGCGTGCTCGATGTGTGAGTGTGCTTCTGTTACTCTATCATCTAGTTCATCTGCTTCTTCAATTATTGCTTGTGCTAGCTCCTTGATTAAGTATAGCTTTTCTCTGAGTTTAACTATGTGACTTCTGCACTCGTTCATGTGAGTTTTGACTTGCTGAGCTATATAGTGCATTGGGCCGAAGAAGTCTATTATGATTTCATTTGTAACGTTTAATTCGTGTTCAAGAGTAACTAATGTGCTGGCTACGTCGTCTACTTCTACGCATATTTCGAGCATTAGTTCTTTGAGTATTGTTACGTTTAATTCTCTAGTTTGATTTAGTATTGCTGGTATTCTTTCGATTAACTTGTTTACTATTTGCTTGGTCAGGGTGTTCATTATCATTATCTTAGCTGATACGTCGCATCCGCCTTCAGCGCACTCGCCCTTTATTTCCTGTAAGGTTTCGTTGAAGTCGCTCATGTAGTCTGCGGCTTCGTGGCAGTAATTCTCGATTTCATCTGTCATGTTCATTACTCTTGCGTGGATCTGGTAGGCCCACTCGTACTTATTTCTCAGTATTTCTGTAGCGTTTAGTGCTTCTTCAATTCCCATTCTAGCCTGCTTCGCTTTTTCTAGTGTGGCGTTTAGCTGTAGTTTCAGCCTTTCATATGCCTCTTCGACTTCCAGTGCCCTTTTAATTTGCTCGTAGACTATCGTCTTGTTGACTAGGCCTGCAGTGAAGTTCAGGTTTCTCCTGAATTCTATTAGTTGGCTCATGTTGATGGTGAAGTAGTCCCATATTCCCTTGAAGTGTACTACGTGGACTGTTGCGTTTTCCTTATTGTAGTACCATATGAATATTGGGTGCCTGCCTCCAGCTGGGAATATTATTGTAACTACGTCAGTCTCTATTACTTTCCATCCTTCAATTCTCCACTGCTTCAGCTCTCCCCATGGCTGCTCTGCTTTTACTGGCTTGAATGCTGGTGCTACTGCTAGTGCTATTAGTGCTACTAGTATCAATCCTAAGATGCTTCTCTTCATGAGAAATCACCCGGCTTACATTCGCGCAGACGGAGAAAAACTTTATTTTCTCGATTTGCCTCGAATGTGTTCTCGAATAGTTCGAGAGCTATAAAATTATTATTGCTACTGCTTCAAGTGCGAGTAAGGCGCTGTACATTGTTATTAGGGTTATCATGGCGGCTTTCTCGCTTCCAATTTTCAGCACGCCTATTAGCATGGAGATCATCATTATGCAGGTTAAAACTTGTGATAAGACGAATACGTATTGGCTGAAATTGCCGCCTGCTATTACTGCCCACAGTTAGAGTAGGCATGGCATCGTTGATACTGCTACGCCAGTGCAGGTGTCTATGACTTCGCCTATGCTTAGCCTCCGCTTTGTGGATATCATGGTTAGAATTACTATTATGAGTGATAGGACGAGCCAGTTTCCAATTACGTGTAGGGCTGATAGGTGAATGGGTATTTGTTTCCCTTTGAAGAATGATATCATGAGGCTTGTCCTCAGCTTGTAATAGTGGTCGATTAGAGCATAGCAAATGATGTTTAGTGTTGCGAGTGCGATTCTGACTTTCGACAGGCTTTCTAGCTCGAATATTTTGATTAGGCTTGTGAGTTTAAGCTTGCCTAGAACTTCCATTTCGCTGATCATTGATAGTGCTCTCCAGCCTTCTGGGCTGAGCCTTAATTCCTTGTTGGAGCCGCGCTCCAAGTACTTCTCCATTAGCTTTAAGTGGTAGTAAAGTGTTCCAAAGCTTATGTCTAGCTCTTTTCTCAGCTCTGAAGCTGTTATCGACCCTCTTTCAGCTATGATTTCAAGTATTCTGCGTCTAAGTGGATTTCCTATTAGCCAATACTCGTCTTTCTTGTTTTCCTTCTCATTGTTGGAGGTCAAGGCTATGCACTCGCTTTGAGGCTTTGATGTGAGTTCATCCTAATTAAATTTTACAAGGATATATCTGTAGCTTTCATCTACTAGTACTTTACCTCGATAACTATTCTACTCAGAACTCAAAGCCTATTTGGGTTGGGATTAATTTTTCTCTTCGATTTTCACGATTTTCTCGATGACTTTGCCGCATTTAATGCAGGTTTGCTCTTCGATCACCTTTCTTCCTACCTTTGTTTTCGTGATTTTGACTCTAACGTAGTCTTTGCAGTGTGGGCAGTAGCGCTTCTCTAGGAGTAGAGTTTTTAGGGTTTCAATTATCCTCCTCAATTCCCTCGACCTCCATTATCAACTTCATTAGCTTTGGCGCTGCCTTCTCGATTTCCTCGGCGCTCACTGTATTTGCAGCTGGGCATTCAGGGTCGACTGATACTCCTTCTCCTTCAATGTATATTATTGGATATAATTTGCAGCCTTCAGGCCGGTAGGGGTATATTGTGCACTCATTGGTTTTCGGGTTTAGGAAGAAGCAGTGGCCGTCGACGTTCTTTAGCTGCCAGTATCTTCCATTGAACATTGCGAATTGGTGGACTTTATAGCCGAGTGATGTTATTCGCTTTAAGTCTCTCATAGTTAGGGGCATTTCCGTCTCTCTACAGCATTTACCGCACTTCATGCATTTGAATGGCATTTCAATTTACTTAGGACTAGGGAGTCTAATATAGATTGCATGATGCGGGTAAGTGCTTGTAGAGAGCTTGTAATTGGATAAAAATGAAGTGTAAAGAGTGGATTTACTCTTCAATTGTTATTGCTTGAACTGGGCACTGAGCTTCACATGCTCTGCAGGCTACGCATTGGTCTTCGTTTACTGGCTTTGCTTTGTTGTCAACTAGCTCGTAGACTCCCATTGGGCACACTTGCACGCATGTTCCGCAGCCTACGCACTTTTCCTCGTCTACCACAACTTTGGGCATTTTGCTCACCTTATGCTTCTAGCTTGAAGTTGATTTTTAAACTTTTTTAATGCTACTTTGCTTTAGGATGTTAATTCGAGTAGGTCGGCAAGCTTCCTCTCAAGCTTTAATCTTGCTTTTCTCAAGTCCTTCTCTAGTTTTCTCTTCCTCTCCTCGTACTCTCTCCTCGTCAACCTCTTTGACATGTAGCTTCTTTCTAGCTCTCTCACTCTTTTAATTATTGCGCTGAATTCCGAGTCTGCTGCTTCAATTTCATTGATGATGATCTTCAACTTGCTGTTTAGAGCTGCAACCTTGTTTTTGAGCTGATTTACTTCACTGCTCACCTTTCTCAGCTCTTCTCTTAGGCTGCTCATTCTTGCCTTGTACGCCTTCTTCATTATTCTCCCTTTCCTGTAGGATTCTTCCAGATTTTTCATGTCGATTAGGACATCTATTTTGCTCATGTAGGCGTCGTAGAGCTCTTCTATCTCGGGTTTAGCTGCTATGGCTGGGCGCTTAAATTCCCTCTTGAGTACGTATCGCTTCACGTAGACTGCTGCGCCGATTAGCGCTCCAATTAGTATTACCGTTATTGTGCTTGTTGGTATTTCAATTCTTGGTGGAGGTGGAGTGTACTCTATTTTCACGTTCTGCGGGTAGTTGTCGCCTACCACGTTTCGAGCTGAGTACCTTACTGTGCTGTCACTTGTCGTCGGCTCTAATCCTTGAGTTGATATTAGATTTGATCCTGGAGGCAGGTAAACTAGGACTTCAAGTTCATCTATTGGGAAGTTGTAGAATGGGTTGAGAGGTACTGCTAGCTCTTTATTTCCATGCTCTTCAATCCAGCCTTTACTGGGCAGTTTGTAGTGGATGTAGAGCTTGTACTTCCAGTTGGTCTTTAAGTAATATCTTAACTTTACGTTTACAACTTTAGCTTCCCCATTCTCATAGGTTTCGAATGCGAGGTTTCCGAAGTCGTCTTCAATTGATTCTATGCTTGCATCTGCTGGTAGTGTGAAGTTCACTCCCTCAGCTCTTAATACCCATGTGAAGCCTGCATTTCTAATTGTAACCGTGTCCAGCACGTCTAATTCTCCATTAACTTTCACTTCTCTCACAACTTTCAAGCATTGAATTTGCTGTATGGTTGCTGAGAAGATTACGGTTAGCATTGTTTCATTCATTGCCTTTAGTGGAGATTGAGCGTAGTTTGCTGTGTACCTGCCGTTGACGAATTCGAAAGTCGCGTTAGGATGTACTGCATCTATTATTTTGCTCCCCGGCGGTAGGAGGACTTCTACCGAGCATGACTTGGCTTCAATGGGCAGTATTGGGTATAGTGGAATTGTTAGGTTGATGAATCCTCCTCCAGCTGACGAGAAGTGGTTGATCATGTAGATTTCAATTTCCACTTTAAATGGTGTTGGCTGCTTGGGCAGCTTGACGTTTAGGCAGGTGTAGTTGACTTTACTGTAGAATTCGACTTGGAGCTGCTCTCCTGCCTCGTCTAATGCTTTTATTGCATATATCCTATCTTTATATTCTATTGGTAGGTAAAAGGTTAGGTTGTTTAAGCCGCTTTGGAGTACTGTTACTTCGTCTCTTATTAGTAGGTAGCTTTGCTGAGCGTCTATCAGCCTGCTAATGGTGATCTCAACGTTGTTTTGAGACTTGGCTTGGATGCAGGTTTGAGCTAGGATTGCTAAGCTTATTACTGCTATGATCGCGAGCTTTGAGGTTTTCATATCACCACCAAATACTCTTATCCTACTGATTTTCAGCGATATATCATCTTCAGAATAAGGTAGATAAAAGCATATTTGCTTAACGCGCTCAACCTGTTAAGTCTAGATGTCCTACTGCCAGTTTAGCTCTTTTCACTCCAATTAATTCAACAAGGTCTTTAAAGGACCACTTCTCCTTCCCCTCTCTTCTTTGTTTCAGTATTTTCCTAGCTGACTTTGGGCCTATTCCTGGCACCTTCAAGATTTCCTCTAACTTTGCATTGGCTAGGTTTACTGGGTATTTGTTTGGGTTAGCCTTTGCATATGCTAGCTTTAGGTTTCCGTCTGGTAGCATTTCGCTTTCATTTAGAATTGTTTTTAGGTCTTCTAGTGTGAATTTGTAGTCTCTCATTAGGAATGATGCTTGGTATAGCTTGTACTCTCTGCTTCTCGGGCACCTGCTCCAGCCTTCTAGTGGAGTGTTTGGTATTGGGGTGAAGCTGCTGAAGTATATTCTCTTCAACTTGAAGTTCCTTATCAGTTGGTTCATGGCTATTAGGTGGTCGAGGTCTGTTTCTCCTATTCCCACTATTAATTGGGTGCTTGCCCCTCCCTTGCAGCAGCCTTCAGCTCCTGCTCTCAGCGCTTCTTCGGCGCACCACTTCAACCTCAACACTATGTCTCTCCAGTAGTCTCCCTTATCTGGGCATACTTCGCTGAACACGTCCATCCTCGGCGCTTCTATGTTAACTCCTATTCTGTCTGCTACTCTTGCAGCCTGCTTGATCAAGTTTCTCGGCGTTCCTGGCATCAGCCTCAAGTGGATGTACCCTGTGAATCCTTTCCTCCGGAGCTCTTCAGCAACTTGCACTTCTCGCTGTACTACTAGTTCGGGGTCTTCTTCTACGGATGAGCTGAGAAATACTCCTACTATTCTACCCTTCTTCCACAGCTTCATCGCCACGTCGACTAGCTCATCTATGCTCCACTTTTCTCTAATTATCCTCCTCCCTCTCCTCATTGCGCAGTACTTGCACTCATTTACGCAGTAGCTTGAAAGTAGTGTTTTTAGTAGTGGTACTTGCCTTTCTCTAGCTGAGGCGAGGAATACTGGTATTTGGCATTTGTCCCACTTGGCCTGAACAGTTAAGTACTTCAGCTTCCTCTCTAGTCTTCCCATTTCCACCGCCTAGCCAGCCATACTCGATAAATTTAACGTTCCTGAGCTACTTATTTCACCCGCTTCTGGTCTTTGGGATGGATAGGTTTTAAGGTTAAGTCACCATAGTTTTCTCGGTGTTTGTATGTCGAACGGCAAGTTCACTCACCCTTACCTGCCGAATTCTGCTCCTAAAGTTAAGGAGGATATGTTGAGGGAGATTGGAGTTAGCGATGTTGACGAGCTCTTCTCTGACATTCCTGAGGGCATTAGGCTTAATCGAGACCTCAACATTCCCGGCCCAATGTCCGAGTTGGGGGTTTACAGGTTTATTCGCAAGGTGCTTTCGAAGAATGTGAATGCATTAGAGATGCCAGTGTTTCTAGGGGCTGGCTGCTGGCCTCACTATGTTCCCTCCCTCGTCAAGGAGATTGTGAGGAGGTCTGAATTCTTAACCTCATACACTCCATATCAGCCTGAAATTTCTCAGGGGATGCTTCAAGCACTATTTGAGTATCAGAGCTTGATTTGCGAGCTCACTGGAATGGATGTTGCTAATGCTTCAATGTACGATTGGGCTTCAGCTTTAGCTGAAGCCGCTCTAATGGCTGTCCGAGTGACTAGGAGGAGTAAAATCGTCATTCCAAAGATCATCCACCCCGAGAGGAAGCTAGTCCTTAAAACTTACACTCGTCCTCACGGCATTGAGGTTGTTGAGGTTCAATATGATAGGATGACTGGCCAGTTAGACTTGAGTTCGCTGGAGGATATTGTTTCAAGTGATGTTGCAGCTGTCTATGTTGAAAACCCATCCTACTTGGGCTTCGTCGAGGTGAACGTTGAGGAGGTAGGCTCGATAGCTCATAGAGCTGGAGCGCTATACATTGTTGGCGTAGACCCAATTTCGCTTGGTGTTTTGAAGGCTCCTGGAGATTATGGAGCTGACATTGTTGTTGGTGAGGGGCAGCCTCTAGGGAATCCAATGAACTTCGGCGGCCCGTCTCTTGGGATTTTTGCCTGTAGAGGTGATCGGAGGTTGATTAGGCAGATGCCTGGCAGGATTATTGGCATGACTACAACTATGGATGGTTCTAGGAGGGGGTTTGTGATGGCGCTCCAGACTAGGGAGCAGCACATTAGGAGGGAGAAGGCGACGTCCAACATTTGCACTAATGAAGCGCTGTGCGCAGTTGCAGCTGCAGTTTACCTATCTCTTCTAGGGCCGAGGGGGCTTAGAAAGCTCTGTGAAACCATACTTTACAACTCGCACTACGCTATGAAGAGGCTAAACGATATTCATGGAGTTAGAGCTCCACTATTTAATGCTCCTCACTTCAAGGAGTTCGTAGTTAACATTGACGAGTCTGGAATGAGCATTGAAGAGCTTCATAAGAAGCTCTTAGAGTTTGGGGTTCACGGTGGAAAGGTGATTAAGGGTGAGTTTCCTGAGCTCGGAGAGTCTGCGCTCTACTGCGTTACTGAAGTTCACTCTAAGGAGGACATTGACAGGCTCGTAGAGGCTTTTAGAGTAGCTTTGGGAGGTGGTGAGTAGTGTTTAGGCAGGCTAGGTGGATTGAGCCGTTGATATTTGAATTGAGCACTCCTGGCAGAGTTTGACACATGCCGCCTGAGGTTGACGATGAGGTTAAGAGGGTTGTTGGAGACGTCTTCAAGCTTATTCCCGAGAATCTTAGGAGGAGTGAAATTAATTTACCTGAGCTTTCTGAGGTTGACGTTTCTCGCCATTATACTAGGCTTTCTCAGATGAATTATGGAGTTGACTTAGGCCCCTACCCTCTTGGCTCGTGCACTATGAAGTACAATCCTAAGGTTAATGAGGAGCTTGCCTCATTAGACGACGTCGCTTGGATTCACCCCTATCAAGATGAGAGCACTATTCAAGGTGCACTTGAGCTCATGTACATGGTTGAGAAGTGGCTTGCTGAGATTACTGGAATGCATAGGGTTACTCTTCAGCCTTCGGCTGGAGCTCACGGGGAGTACGTTGGCTGCTTAATTATTAGGGCTTATCACGAGTTTAATGGGGAACCGCATAGGGATGAGATGATAGTTCCAGATAGTGCTCATGGAACTAATCCAGCTAGCGCTTCCATGGCTGGATTTAAAGTGATTGTGGTGCCGTCGGCTGAGGATGGCTGCGTGGACTTGGATGCTTTGAAAGCGGCTGTCTCTGATAGGACTGCTGGTTTGATGTTGACTAATCCAAATACGCTTGGAATTTTTGAGGAGCACATCCTCGAAATCGCCGAGGTCATTCACGAGGCTGGTGGATTGCTCTACTATGATGGTGCTAATTTGAATGGAATTATGGGGAAGGTTAGGCCTGGCGACATGGGCTTCGACATAGTTCACATAAATGTTCACAAAACGTTCTCCACTCCTCATGGTGGTGGGGGTCCTGGCGCCGGCCCAGTTGGAGTCGCTGAGGAGCTTGAGAAATTCCTCCCAGTTCCAGTAGTCGAGTTTGACGGAGAGCGTTACTACTTGGACTACGATCGCCCCTACTCGATTGGGAAGGTTAGGTCGTTTTACGGCAACTTTGCAGTTCTAGTCAAGACTGCAGCTTACATTCTCTCCATGGGAGCTAGGGGGTTGAGGGAGGCTGCTGAGCTCTCAGTACTCAACACTAATTACTTCTTGAAGAAGATGTCAGGCGTTAAAGGATTCACTTTACCTTACTCTCCTGACAAGCCTAGGAAGCACGAGTGCGTTATAAGTGCTGAGCCTATGCTCAGGGAGACTGGTGTGAGGGCTTTGGATGTGGCTAAGAGGCTGCTTGACCACGGGCTTCACGCTCCAACCATGTATTTCCCACTGATAGTTAAGGAGGCTTTGATGATAGAGTTCACTGACACCGAGTCTAAGGAGAATATTGACCGCTATGTTGAAGTGCTTAAGGAGATTTCAGAGGAAGCTTATAGCGATCCATCTAAAGTCACCTCTGCACCCACTAATACTGCTGTTGAGAGGCTTGACGAGGTTAAAGCTAGCCATCCGAGGACTATGTGCTTGTCTTGGAGGATGTATGTGGAGAGGTTCAAGGGGGAGGTTGGACGGAAGAGTTGAAGGTTAGAGTTCTGCTTTTCGCAACGTTTAGAGAGGTTGCTGGTACGAGCTCTCTGGACGTCGAGCTTCCTAGTGGAGTGACTGTAATTGACGTTTTAGAGAGGTTGACAGAGATTTTTGGAGAGGGCTTCAAGCGACTTTTATTTAAGGAGGGCGGTAAACTCGGCGATTACGTGAGGATTGCAGTTAACAAGTCTTATTTGAGGATTCCAGAAGAGCTTAGAAGAACTGTCTGTGATGGAGATGAAATTGCTATTTTCCCTCCAGCTTCAGGAGGCTAAACTAGTTCTCCTTTAAGCTGTATTGGTGATGCTTCAGCAATCTTAACCTTAGCCCACCTTCCTATAATGCTTGGATCTGCCTTGAAGACTACGATCTTGTAGTTTTTCATTCTCGCCTTTACTGTTCTGCCATACCCCTCGTCTACTGCTAGGACTTCTTCAACTCTCCCTACGAGGGGGAGGTTTCTCTTCAAGCCTATTTTGAGTGCGAGTTCAGTCATGATTTTTGATCTTTCCTTCTTAACTTTCTCTGGCAGTTGTGGTAGTGCTGCTGCTTCTGTGTGTGGCCTTGGGCTGTACCTTGAGACGTGAATCTTGTCTGGCTCTACTTCGCTGATCACTTTGACTGTGTTGTTGAATGCTTCTTCGTCTTCAGTTGGGAAGCCGACTATGACGTCTGTGGCTATGAATCCTTCTGGGAATTTCCTCCTGAACGCTCTTGCTAGCTCTATGAATTGGCTTGAAGTGTACTTCCTCCTCATCAGCTTTAGTATTCTGTCGTCACCACTTTGGAGGGGTATGTGGATGAACTTGTAGACTTTTTCGCTCTCATATACTTCTAGTAGCTCGTCGAGCATTCTGAGTGCTCCTTCTGGGTTCATCATTCCAATTCTCACCATGAAGTTTCCTGGAATTTCGACTACCTTCCTTACTAGCTCTGGGAGGCTTGTTCCGATGTCTAGGCCATAGGCTGCAGTGTCTTGCGCTGTCAGCCTCACTTCCTTAGCTCCAGCTTTCACTGCGCACTTAACTGCCTCAACAATTTTCTCCAGCGGGTAGCTCTTCAGTCTGCCTCTCGCCACTTTTACTATGCAGTAGGTGCAGCTTCCAATGCATCCCTCAGCTATTGGTACTGTGAACTTTACTCCCTCAAAGTACTTTGGCAGGACTCTCCTCTCTCCATCACCTTTAATTTTTATGACTCTCGAGTCGTCCTTCACTACTTCAACTACTTCTTCTATTTGCTGGGGCGATATCATTGATGCTTCTGGGGATATTCTTGCAATTAGTGCTGGTTGAGCTTTAGCTAGGCAGCCTGCAACTACCAGCTTAAAGTTCAGCTTCTGCCTCAGTTTTTCCAGCTCTTTTAGCCTTTTAATCATCTTCCTCTCAGTTTCTCCTCTGACTGTGCAGGTGTTTAGGATTACTACGTCTGCTACTTCGATACTGTCAACTACTTCGTAGCCTGCTCCTTTGAGCAGGGTCACCATGATGTTTGTATCTGCTGTATTTGCTGAGCAGCCGTAGGTTTCCAGGTAGATCTTCCTCATAGCTACTTCTCAATAGATATCGAAGTTCTCACTCTAATATTTTGTACTATTCCAAATCTAATTACAGCTTTTTACAGGCTTTTTTCGGTTTTTTCAGATTTCTCCTCCTGTTTTTTCGTGTATTTTCCTTTTCTTTATCTATTTTTTCAGATATTCTTTCTTCTGCTTTCTTTTTAGGTGTTTAGCCATATTTTGAGATAGAAATTGTTTATTTAGATTTGTATTCTCTTAGTATTACGTGTGTAATACGCATGCCTAAGTGTTTGGGCGTTAAACTAATTATGATGGGGGAGGGGTGAGTGAAAGTAATTGTTGCAAGAGTTCCTGAAGCTATCCTTAATGAAATTGACATTCTCGTCAGGAGTGGTCGATACACCTCTAGAGCGGAGGTGATCAGGGTAGCAGTGAGGGATTTGATACGTAAGGAGTTCGTGAGTGCTCGCTCGGCTCTCAGAGTGTACGGATAGCCACCTCTATTTTTTCTAATCTAATTACTTATTTTCTCGTGTTTTATATCATATTGATATTATATTATGATTTGTATTTGAAGTGGATGCTAGTTGTATTTTGCTTGGGATAATTGCCTAATAGGAGTGTTTTGGAGTATAGTTTGGGGTTTGAAGTGTACAACTTTGAGCTTGATAAAGTGTTTCGGGAGATTGCTGGTAGGCGTGCGAGGAGGGTTCTCATTCAGCTTCCTGATGGGATGAAGGTTCACGCTCTTGAGTTGGCTAGAGAGATAGAGTCTAAGTGTGGTGTTGAAGTGATTGTTTCTGCTGATCCTTGTTATGGTGGCTGTGACGTTGCTTTGGATGAAGCTCGAAGATTGTCGGTGGATTTGATTATTCATTTTGGCCACACGCCTTTCTTGAAGGTGGAGGAGAGTCCGCCGGTAATTTACATTCCTGCATTTTCAGAGCTTCCAGTTGCTGGTGTGGTTGAGAAGGCGGTTATGCTCCTTAGGCCACATCGGGTTGTGGGTTTAGTTTCTACTGTTCAGCATGTGCATAAGCTTGGTGAGGCTAAGAGGATTCTTGAGGATCGTGGGTTTAAGGTTGTGATTGGAGGTAGGTGTGGTAGGGTTGCTTTTGACGGTCAAGTTTTGGGCTGCGACGTATGTGCTGCTCTTTCAGTTATGGGTGATGTGGACGTTTTCCTCGTGATTGCTGGAGGAGATTTTCACGCTCTTGGCGTTGCACTTTCAACTGGTAAGCCTGTAGTGGTTGCAGACCCGTATAGGGGTGAGGCGAGGGATATTTCTAAGCTTTTGAAGAGGACTTTGAGTTTAAGGTGGTCGTGCATTGCGAAGGCTAGGGATGCTGAGGTTTTCGGGGTTGTTGTGGGGGTTAAGCCTGGTCAGGCTATGATTGAGGCTGCTCTTAAAGCTAGGAAGCTAATTTTAAGTTATGGTAAGCGCTGCTATTTGATTGCTGCTAGGGAGTTTTCTCCTGAAGTTTTATACCCATTTGAGGATGTTGACGTCTTCGTAATTGCTGCTTGCCCGAGAATTGCGGTTGACGATGCGCATAGGTTTAGGAAGCCAGTTATCACTATTGGTGAGCTGAGGTTGGCTTTGGAGGGATTTGAGGGTGTTAGTGGCCTTCCAATTCCAACTATTTTAGGGTGGAGTTGATGCGTGGAGTGAGGAAGCTTAGGCACTTGGAGATTATTCTTGAGAAGGTTAAGCCCCACCCTTCTCCTTCTCCTAGGCTTGAGCAGTACACTATTTCGGCTAGAGCTGCAGCTAAGGTGCTCTGGTTTGCTGGTAGGACTTACGATGACATTGAGGGTAAGGTTGTATTGGACTTTGCCTGTGGGACTGGTAGGCTTGGTATTGGAGCTGCTCTTCTCGGCGCTGAATTTGTGGTTGGAGTTGACGTTGACGTTGAAGCTTTGAGTGTAGCTGTAGCTAATGCTGAGGAGGTTGGAGTTGCTGGTTATGTTGACTTCCTCCACGCCTCCATAGAGAGCTTGTCGATTAAAGGTGATACTGTGATTCAAAATCCTCCATTTGGGGTTCAGAGGAGGGGTGCTGATAGAGCTTTCTTGAGGGCTGCTCTATCTTCAGCTCCAGTCGTTTACTCTCTGCACAAGGCTGGGGAGTCGAATAGGCGATTCATACTTAAGTTTGTTAGTGAGCTTGGAGGAGTTGTTACCGACATTGTTCCACTTTACTTGGAGATCCCCCACATGTTTGAATTCCACTTTGAGAGGAGGCATAAGGTTAAAGTGGATCTTTACAGAATATTGGCTGAGAAGTAGCTTCACTAATCGTGCGAGTAGACCTTAAGCGAGTTCAGGGAGGCATTGGAAGTGCAGAGGTTTTCAAGTAGATTTGTGTTTCCAGGCGAGTTCCTCTGCGTCATTGAGGAGTTTATTCCAGGTGACGGCACGTACGAGGAGAATGGAAACATATACTCTGCTAGAGCTGGGTTAGTTCAATTAGACTTGGCTGAGAGGGTTATTTCGGTAGTTCCGTATAAGGGGAATGTCCCTCCACTGCCTAAGAAGGGTGATGTGGCTTTAGGTTTTGTTTATGACGTTAAGGATGAGGTTGCAGTGATTAGGATTTACCATGTCGAGAGTAAGGGGAGGCTGTACTCCTACTTGACTGGGTTCCTCCACATTTCACAGGTTTCAGTTAGGAAGAAGTTTAGGAAGATGTTTGATGCTGTTCGGTTGGGGGATGTTGTTAGGGTTAAAGTTCTGAATTCTTGGACTCCATATCAGCTTTCAATGAGAGGTTCAAAGCTTGGAGTGCTCTTCGCAAGGTGCACTAGGTGCCTTTCCCCACTTATTAAGAGGAGGGATAGGCTCTTCTGCCCTGAGTGTAGGGCTTACGAGTCTAGGAAGATTGCCTCTGACTATGGAGGGTTGATCTTTGAGGCGGGCAGTTGAACGAGTTTTCAAGATTAGTGTTTCAGGTGAGGAGGAGCTCCTAGAAATTCTAGACGCTATTTGTAGTCGACTGACCTTCGTTGACTTCAACATTTCATCTAGGCCTGGATTCATCAAGGTTGCTGTCCGCGGCTCGCATGATGATGTTAGGAGGGCTGCAGGCCTGATTAGGGAGTTGACTTCAACTATTAAGAGGAAGTCTAGGTTGAAGCTTGCTGGGATAAACCTGTTTGAAGTTAGGGCTCTTTCAAGGGAGGCTGGAACTGCTATTTCACTCGAGCTTTTATCTCAAGCTCTCCAGCTTAGGGGGTTTAAGTGCAGGGTTGTTGAGGGTGGAGTTGAGACTGACGCTGATGAGGATGTTGTCTTTGAGGTAGCTAGGCTTATTGGCTCTGCCTACACTAAGCTGCAATTTGAGACTAAGTCTTCGAGTGTTAAGAGGCTGCTCGCCCTAGCTTCAAGCGTATCTGGAGTTGACTTGTGGACTGTGGTTGACGTTGCTGAGGAGCTTAAGCTTCTCGGTAAGAATGAGAGTGGAAGGCTAGTGCTGAGGAGGGGCTGGAGGGAAGCTCTAGATGAGCTATTAGCTGCCTTGAAGGAAGTTGAGGATCTCTTCCGCTAACTTTATTTTTATGGAAGTGGACTCTACGCGCTGAGGTGTAAGTGTTGAGTAAGGTGAGGATCGTCAAGATGAGTGAGGACTCAATTGAGCTGGAGCTTGAAGGTGAAGATCACACCTTGTGCAATGTCCTTTGCAAGGAGCTCTTCAATGATAAGCACGTCGTATTTGCTGCTTACCACATAGATCACCCGTTGGTTGGGAAGCCTAGAATTTACGTTCAAACCGATGGATCTAAGGCTCCGCTTCAAGCAATTATAGATGCTGCTGAGAGGATTAGGAGTGAAGCTCTGAAGTTTAAGGAGCTATTTTTGGAGGCTTTGAAGTCTGCTAGGTGACTTCATGGTTGACTATTCCAGCCTAAGTAGCGTTTTGATGGATAAGGGCTTAGCTGAGCTTGGAGATAGCCTAGTTAACTTCCTCTACTCTGCAGCTAAGTCCAGGGTTTTAGGGAAGTTTTGCGGTGAGCGAGTTTCAAATAAGGTTTTGGCTGAAGCTTTGAGGAGGGCTGGGCTGAGAGCTGAGCTTCCTCGTCGAGTCGACGTTCATGTTAGGGGGGATGCTGCTGAGGCTCTGATTGCATATGCTTGGGTTTCGAATTTGCTTAGGATTGATGAGGCAATAGATTTCTTAGCCTCCCACTTGGAGCGAAGGCTTGGTGAAGGTGAGTTTGAAGCTTCTATTATTGCTTTCAGCGAGTTGTTGAAGCTCATTTGGGAGAGGTTCAAGTGAAGGTTAAGTTGGAGACTAGGGTTGCTGGCTTAACCTTCATTGATGGAGTAGTTGTCTGCACTATTTTTAGAGGTGGACTTTGGCTTGACGGAGTTCTGTCTAGGGCTTGTTTTGAAAATCCTATTGATGAGGCAGTTGAGCTTTTAAAGTCTTCTTCTCACTATCCTCAGGTGAACTACGTACTATTTGACGGCTTTGATTGGAGTGGCTACTTAGTTGACGTTAAACGGCTTTTCCACGAGTTGAAGCGCCCAGTTGTTGCTGTCAGTTTATCTGCCAGCTCAGAAGCGCAGTTCTCACCTAGGCATGGACTGTACTTTAAGTTTGAAGGTGCTAGTTTAGACGTTGTCGAATCCCTTTTAGACGTTGTTATGGTGTGCGGAGCTTTTCCTGAGCCTATTAGGGTTGCTAGGCTTTTAGCGTTAAGCCTATTAGAGACTTTGCGGTGAATTTAGCTAGCTCTTTAGAGGCGAATTTAGAATGAAGTTTTGCCCTAACTGCGGCGGCCTCTTGAGGCCTAGGCGTCTTACTGATGGTAGCGTGGAGCTGTACTGCTCAAACTGCAACTACTCTGAGCCAGTTAAGGGTAGGTCTACCTACAAGCTAGTTAAGGAAATTAAGCACTCTCCTGATAGGGGCATAATAGTTGTTGATGAGAGTAAGCTCCCTAAGGTTTTGCCGACGACTAAGGTTGAGTGCCCGAAGTGCGGTCACCATGAGGCTTACTGGTGGATGCTTCAGACTAGGAGGGCTGATGAGAGTCCAACTAGGTTTTTCAGGTGCACCAAGTGCGGGTACACTTGGAGGGAATATGATTAGTGTCAAATTACACTGTTGAGGAGAAGGTTGAGGCTTTAGTGCTCCTCTTAAGGAAGGCTCTTGAAGCTGCCTCTGAAGTTGAGGCTAGAATTCCATACTACATGAATGCTAAGACCTACGCTTCCAGGTTGAAGAGGATGATTGAAAACGCCCTTAAAATTTCTGAGGAAGTTCGAGGTGAATTGGAGGCTTCAAAGTAAATAAATATTAAATGTTCTGCCCATAGTATTCTGGAGGTGCCAATAGTGTTTAGGGCTGTTTTGACGAGTGCAAAGCTTTGGCGCAGCATCGTATCTGCAATTGCCGAGCTAATTGATGAAGCTAACTTCAAGGCTACTCCTGATGGACTTAGTTTGAGGGCTATGGACCCCTCACACGTAGTGATGATCGAGCTGGAGCTGCCGCCCATGGCTTTCGACGAGTACGTGTGCGATGAAGAGCTAATGATTGGAGTTAACTTCGACGAGTTTAACAAGCTGCTGAAGAGGGCTTCAGCTAGAGAGCGGCTGGAAATGGAGGTCACCGACAAGTCCAGGTTGACTTTGCGCTTCCTGGGGAAGGCTCTGAGGGTCTTCAGAATGCCGTTAATCGACATTGCTGGAGAGGAGCTCCCATCTCCGAGCTTGGAGTTTAATGTTCGCGCGAGAGTTATTTCAGATGCATTGAAGGACGCTATTAAGGATGCAAGCGTCATCAGCGACTACGTGAAGTTCAAGGCTGACCCTGAAGCACTGACTTTGACTGCTTCTGGTGATAGGGGCGACGTTGAAGTCAAGCTTAGCGAAGACATGGGCTCACTCGTTGAGCTTGAAGTTAAGGAGCCGTCTGCGAGCACTTATAGCTTAAGCTACTTGTCTGACATGATGAAGGCTGTTGCTGCTGCTGAGATCGTCACTGTCCAGTTTTCAACTGACATGCCTTTAAGGCTTGACTTCGAGCTTCCAGGTGATGGCAGAATAACGTACTACTTAGCTCCGAGGATGGAAGCGTAATTCAGCTAACAATTTATTTTACACTTAGCTTCCTCTAAGTATTTAGAGGTAGTGCGCTTGATAGGTGCACTTACTAAGGAGGACTTAGCTAAGTACCCATTCTGCGTTGAAGCTGTTAAGTACATTGAAGGTGTTGGAGTCACTTTAAGCGACCTAGCTAAGCCTGGCTATAGAGTTATTTTGAGGAGGGCTTTCGAGCGAATTGAGAGTGCAGTTAAGCTTGGCAGGGTGAGGACCGACTTAACTGACCTTGAAGTCGAAGTCCTCTCATACCCTGCAGCTCTAGCTATACTCACTATTGTCGGTGAGCCTCCTCTCTTTAGGAGGTATGCTGTAGCTGAGGCTAAGAGGATTTATGAGGAGCTTAGGGTTGATGAGGACTGGAAGGTTAAGTACTTGGCTGAGAGCAACTTTAATTGGAGGATTAGGGATAGCTCTGAAGGCGGATTTTTCGAGATGTTCTTCGTTGACTACTTGAGTGTAGCTCCTTCATTTCACGCTCCAAGCTGGAAGCTCGTTAATAGACTTGTTTCTAAAGGTTGGGTTAGAATTCAGAAGTATGAGCTTGCAAGGCTTATTTCAGAGGCGGTTAGAGTCCGCATTGTTGATAGGGCTAAGTCTCCTCCTTCTGGAGTTGTGGTTCCTGAGGAGGTTGCAAAGGTTGCTGAGGAGGCTAGGAAGCTGTTTCAGAGCTATAGGAAGGTGATTAGGATTGAGGAGGAGTACTCAGGCCCAGTTGTTGAGAGTGCCTTCCCACCCTGCATACGCTCGATTTTAAGCGACTTGCTTAAGGGTAGCTCCCTCTCTCACATGGCTAGGTTTGCCTTGACTTCATTCTTAATCAATGTTGGAAAAAGCGTGGATGAAGTTGTTTCTCTATTTAGCTTGACTGCAGACTTCAATGAAAGCGTCACTAGGTATCAGGTTGAGCACATCGCTGGGCTTAGGGGCTCTAGGATCAAGTACACTCCTCCGAGCTGCAGTACTTTGAGGACCTTTGGCTTGTGCGTGGGCTTGGAAGTAGACCCCTTGTGCTCTAGGGTTAAGCACCCATTAACATACTACCAAATTAAGGCTAAGGGCAAGAAAGGTGAGGGTAAAGTTGAGCAATGAGAAGCACTTCCTCAAGGCAATCTTCTCAGCCTACTATAAGCGCGCTACAGTTCCCCCTCCAAAGCATGTTGAGCGCAGGGAGTTTGGCTTCATACTTTTCGACAGGGAGGGCATGATTAGGCACCTCTACTTCAAGAGTGGTAAGAGCTTGAATGAGTTTTTAAGGAGGGAGGTGCCCCTCCACGCCTACTTCTCCTCCGCCTACTATGAGATGCCGAATGCTGAAGACATGGATAGTAAGGGTTGGCTGGGCGCAGACTTGGTGTTCGACATTGACGCAGATCACATTCCAACTCCATGTAAGGAGGAGCATGATAGGTGGGTTTGCCTAGACTGCGGCTACTCTTCGGTTGGAATGGCTCCTGAATCTTGTCCTCAGTGTAAGTCTAAGAGGTTGAAGGCTGAGACTTGGCTTTGCGAGCTTTGCCTTGAAGTGGCTAAGAATGAGACGCTTAAGCTTGTGGAGGACTTCCTCGTAGCTGACTTGGGGCTTTCGATTAGTGAGATGACGTTCAACTTTTCTGGTCATCGAGGCTACCACGTGCATGTTCACAGTGAAGTTGTCAGGGAGCTTTCTCAGGAGGCGAGGAGGGAGATAACCGACTACGTTAGGGGGGTTGGTATTCTACCTAAGCTTCACGGCTTCTCTAGAGCTTTCATGTCTTCTGGACCGCCTGACTTGGCTGACCCTGGCTGGAGGGGGAGGCTTGCTAGAGGGCTGTATGACTTCATTAGTAGGGCTTCGGCTGAGGAGTTGAGGAAGGTTGTTAGGCGGGGTAAGGCTGCTAAGCTCATAGTTGAGCATAGAGATGAGGTTTTGAGGAGTTTGGAGAGCACTCCTCCGAGGTGGCCTGCAGTTAAGGGTGTTTCTGTGCTTACTTGGTCTAGAATTGCCTCTCACGTAGCTAAGCTTCAGGGCAGCTTTATTGATGAGAGGGTTACGACGGACATTAAGCGGTTGATGAGGCTTCCTGAGACGATTCACGGCAAAACTGGCTTTAGGGTTAAGTTGCTGAGCTTCAGTGAGCTTGAGCGCTTCAACCCACTTGTCGATGCAGTTGTTTTTAGGAGGGGTGAAGTTAAAGTTCACGTTGAGCATGCTCCTGAATTTACTGTTGCAGGTGAGGTTTTCGGCCCATATGAGGATGCTACTCTAACCCTTCCTATGCCTGCTGCAGTCTACCTTTTATGTAAGGGTGCTGCTTCATTGGCTGAGGAGGGCTAACAATATAACTGAGCTAGAATATTGGTTTATATTGAGGCTTAGTCATGTACAAGCACTTGCTAGATGTGCTTAATGAGGAGTTGGAGTCTGAAGAGCTTTCTCAGCTTCCTTCAGACTTCTACATAAACGTTCAAGCTTACATGCACAGCTTGAGGGATAAGATTAAGAATGGGTCTGATGTTGAGGCTAAGTTGGCTGAAGCTGAGGCTAAGCTTGCCTGTGAAGTTGTAGGTGCAATTGTTTCTTTGAGGTTGAGGAAGATTTTGAAGCACTTCCTCGTTGGAGCTAGTGGGCCTCCTAAGAACCTCTTGGAAGTTGAGCTTAGCGCTTATGAGAAGATTTCCTCCGCCATCGAGGAGTTTCTCTCTTTAACTGAGAAGTTTGCCAGCTTGGAGGAGGGTGTGCTCGCGAAAAAAATATTAGTTCGTTTCCTTCGAGAAGTTCCAGCCTTTGTAGGTGTGGATTTGAAGACGTATGGGCCGTTTAAGCCTGAGGATGTCGCGAACATCCCTGTGATAAATGCTGAGGCGTTGGCTAAGAGAGGTGTGGCTGAGATATTGGGGTGAGTGTGAGTGAAGGTTCCTAAGATAATAAGGACGTACTGCCCGAGGTGTAAGTCGCATACTGAGCACACGGTATCGCTCTATAAGGCTGGTAAGAGGAGGGCTCTCGCTGCTGGTGAGAGGCGTTATAGAGCTAAGAAGAAGGGTTATGGTAGCAAGAGGAAGTCTGAGCAGAAGCGATTCGCCAAGATTACTAAGAAGCAGACTTTGAAGCTTACCTGCAGGGTTTGCGGCTACATTATTCATAAGGAGGGCATTAGGATTAAGAGGATTGAGATAGTCGAGGTGAGGTGAAGTGAGCATAGTTAGGATGAAGAAGAGGAGGATTTTGATTCCTGAGCCTAAGAGTAGGTTTATCGTGGTTAGCTGCCCTGACTGCGGTAATGAGCAGATAACCTTTGATAGGGCTTCTACGGTTGTTAGGTGCCTTGTTTGTAATAGGGTTTTGGTTAGGCCTACTGGCGGTAAGGCTATTATTGAGGGTAAGCTTGTTAGGGTTCTAGAGTAGTTACTGGAGGTTTATTAGTTTGGTTAGAAGGAGGAGGCCGCTTCCTGAGCTGGGAGAGCTGGTGATGGCTACTGTTGCTGAGGTTTTCGATAGAGGAGCGTACGTCATATTAGATGAGTATGGTGGAATTGAGGGTTACGTGCCAATTGGTGAGGTTTCTTCTAGCTGGGTTCACAATATTAGGGACTTCCTCAAGGAGGGCCGCAAGGTTGTTTTGAAGGTTATTAGGGTTGACCCTAGGAAGGGCCACGTAGACCTTTCTCTTAGGCGTGTTACTGCTAAGGAGAGGAAGGAGAAGCTTTTGGAGTGGAAGAGGCTTCAGAGGGCTGAGAAGTTTTTGGAGATGGCTGCTGAAAGGCTTGGCAAGACTTTGGATGAAGCTTATGAGGAGGCGGGCTGGCCTCTTGAGGACTTTTTCGGAGAGATTTTTGCTGGATTTGAAGCTGCTGCTATGGAGGGCATCGAGCCTCTTCTCAAAGCAGGCGTCCCTAAGGAGTGGGCTGAAGTTTTAGCTGACTTGGCTAAGGCCTACATTGAGCTTCCAGAGGTTAAGATTAGCGGGATTCTCCAATTGACTTCCACTGCCCCTGACGGTGTTTTGAGGATTAAGAAGGCTTTGATGAGGGCTATTGAGGCTGGTAAGGAGTTTGACGCTGTATTTCGAGTTTATAGTGTTGGGGCTCCTAGATACCGGGTTGACGTTAGAGCTAGGAATTATCAGATTGCTGAGGCTGCATTAGACGCGATTGTCAAGGCAGCTTTAAATGCTATTAAGGAGATGGGTGGTCAAGGTAGTTTCACTAGGCTTTGAGGGTTGAGTGTTGCCTTGGCTTTTGAGGAAGTGCACTAAGTGCGGTAGGTATACTCTTAGGCGGAATGCCTGTCCCTACTGTGGTGGCCCTGTTAGAATTCCTCATCCGCCTAAGTTTTCTCCTGACGATAAATATGCGAGGTATAGGAGGCTTATGAAAAAGCTTGCTGAGAAGGGTCAGCCTTCCTCGTAGTTCACTTTCCACACGAATACGAATCCATTGCTTGAGCTGAATACTAGCTCGAAGTGCTCTGGCTCAGGTATGTCTATTCCCCACGTCTTCCATAGAGTTCTTCTCGTGGCGAATAGCAGCCTGTATAATGTTGCATTTGCAGCTAGTGGTCCTTGAGGAGTGTATATTCCCTGCTCTCTATAGTACTTGATGTAGTCTGAGACGTTTAGTCCAGCTATTCTGATCATCCACTGGGACTTGGCGAAGTCCCCGTACCCTCTTCCGTGTAGTAGGAAGCCTGTTTGAGGGTCGAAGGCTTCGAAGACTACTACGTGGGTTACTCCTAGCTTCTTGAATATCTCGAGCGCCACTGTCTCATTTGACATGAATGCTGTTGCTACTAACTTGATTTGGGTTGCATTTAGCGTGGCGTTGTCGCATATCGTCGTCTTGTTGGACATGGTTGTTATCCAGTAGCCGTAGTCCCACCATGAAGCTACCACTGCGTCTTCAGGTAGGTTTTCTCTCATCCATAGGAGTGCTTCGATCCAGTCTTGATACTTAGTTCCTCCCGGCACTCCTCCGCAGCTTACTATTGTTTGAGGTGCGAATGCTACGTCTCTCCAGGATACTACTGCGAACATGAGGATGAGCGTCATCATTAGTACCGTCCAAGCGCTTCCACCTCTATTCACTCTAACTGTGATTTTCCTCCCTCTTCTTGCTGTTGGAGTTCTCCTCATGACTACGTTGACGTGGGGCTTTAGGATTTTAACTAACCCTATTCCTGCTAGTATGCTGAATGTTGGTGCTGCTAGCATTAGTAGCCTTATCATTGTCGCTGCGAAGTAAGCGCTTGTGATTGCCCCTAAAGCTAGTAGTATGTCGTTGTCTCTTCCTCTCTTGAGTACAAAGTAAATTCCTACTGGCGCGAGTAGGAGTAGTATGTTTAGCTGGAAGAATATGTGGCCCCAGGTTGGAGTTCTGTGCTCTGCTACTGATGCGACTAGTGGCTGCGCTTCTCTAGCAAATGGATTTACGACTGATAGTACTCTTCCTGTTAGTTTTCTTAGGCGTCCTCCAGCTTCTAGTGCTGCTATTCCTCCAACGGCAATTACTGCTATGGCTGCTAGTCCTATTAGTTTGGCTTTTTTGTCCTCCGCCTCTTCCAGCACTCCTTTGATTGAGAGAAGTATCATTGCTGCGATTGGCATTATTGTAGCGTAGCTCACTAGGTACTTTCTTGCGAATAGTGGTGCTTGGGCTGCTAGGAAGAGTGCTATGCCTAGTGTTATTGCATAGGTTGTGAGGAGCTTTCTTGAGTACTTGCCTACGACCACCATTATGATTGCGTATATGGCGTACAGGTTTAGTAGGTAGATGCTTCCTCCCCATGATATTAGCATGTATGCTAGCGCTGCTCCAGATAGTATTGCTGCTATCTTCGAATTCCTCTTCATTGCCACTATCCAGAAGTATAGCGATAGCATGTATGCGAAGAAGCCTACGCTTTCTGTGTCGTAGAATCCTGCTGTTGTTCTTCCGATGAAGGCTGGCACTGTTGCTAGGAGTAGTCCTGCGAATATTCCTGCCGCTTCATCTTCAACTTCTCTTCCAATAAGGTATGCTAGGACTGCTGATAGTGCTCCTAGTATTGCTGGTACTACTACGCACACTTCCATGAGTGTTGCATTTATTCCTAGGCTTTTGGCGAGCATGTAGAAGAATGCTCCTGTAAATGGAACTCCTGGGTAGGAGGTTTTAGCTATATTTCTGCCGTAGGGGTACCAGCTCATCTCGTCTATCCAGGTGAACCAGGCTGTGAAGCCATTTTCAACAATGTACTCGGTTACTCTGTATTGGAAGTATGGGTCGTATGCGGTTAGCCAAGCTCCGTACTTGAGTGGGAGCAACCTTATTCCAAGGGCGAGAGTGAAGATGAGGATTACTGAGGCTATTTTTATTATGTTGCTGATTCGGGGTATTCGCTTAAGGGCGGCTTTGATGTTGAATCGCTTTGGCAAAGCGCTTCCTCCTCTAACCCCTAATGCTCAATAAACTTTAAATATTATTGGTTCTCCCCTATGATGAGGAGGCTGGAGTGTGCATCAGCGCCAAATTTAAGGCTTTACCTGCAGCTTTCTCTTTGGTTCTACCTACTTCTAGGTGAATGTTACTACTTGGAGGGTGATTGTTGTGGGTGTTGTTGGAGCTACTCGTAGAGAGTATCCTGGAAGTGAGGGTGAGCTTGAAGTATTCAAGTGGTGGGATGAGAATCGAATTTACGAGAAGGCTAAGAAGTTGAGAGCTGGTGGGCCTAAGTTCTACTTCCTTGACGGCCCGCCCTACGTTACTAATCCAATTCACGTGGGGAATGCTTGGAATAAGGTGTTGAAGGACGCTTTCCTGAGATTCTTTAGGATGAGAGGATTCGATGTCAGGGATCAGCCTGGCTATGACATGCACGGCTTGCCTATTGAGGTAATGGTTGAGAAGAAGCTGGGGCTCAAGACTAAGAAGGACATAGAGTCTCTGGGCGTTAAGCGCTTCATTGAGGAGTGCAAGCAGTATGCGCTTGAGCACTTGAAGGTTCTTGAGAAGCAGTTTAAGGACCTGGGAGTCTGGATGGACTGGGATAATCCCTACATGACTATCACTCAACAGTACATTGAGGCTGAGTGGTGGGTTATAAAGAAGGCTGATGAGAAGGGGTTGCTTGAAGAGGGCTACATGGTTTTCCACTGGTGTCCTCGATGTGAAACTGTGCTTTCGGGGTATGAGGTGACCGACGCTTATAAAGAGGTTGAAGACCCATCAATATACGTCAAGTTCCCTGTTGAGGGGAGGGAGAAGGAGTATATCTTAATTTGGACTACTACTCCATGGACTTTGCCTGCGAATGTTGCTGTAATGGTTCATCCAGATCACACCTACGTGAGAGCTAAGGTTGGAGATGAAGTTTACATTCTCGCTGAGCCTAGGTGCGAGGCTGTCTTCAGCGAGGTTGGGTTGAGCTATGAGATCTTAGAGCGCTTCTCAGGCCGGGAGCTTGAAGGTTTAAAGTATGTTCCTCCACTTCTTGAGGAGGTTGATGTTCAAAAGAAGATTCGAGGTGTTCACAGGGTCGTTTTGAGTGAGGAGTTCGTAACTATGGAGGAGGGTACAGGATGCGTTCACTCAGCTCCTGGACACGGTGAAGAGGATTTCCTCGTAGGTTTAGAGTACAATTTGCCGGTTGTCTCTCCAGTCGACGAGTCTGGTAGGTTTACTAGTGAAGCTGGTAAGTATGCTGGGAAGCTGATTTGGGATGCTAATGAGGAGATAATTGCCGACTTGGAGAGAAAGGGCCTCCTGCTCTATAAGGGTAAGGTTAGGCACAGGTATCCTCACTGCTGGCGCTGTAAGACTCCACTTCTCCTCAGAGCTACTAGGCAGTGGTTCATTAGGGTTCCAGAGATTAAGGAGGAGCTTTTGGAGGAGAATGAGCGAATTAAGTGGGTTCCTGAGTGGGCTGGGAAGAATAGGTTTAGGAATTGGCTTCTAAATGTGAGGAATTGGGTTATTTCGAGGCAGAGGTACTGGGGCGCCCCCCTCCCAATATGGATCTGTGAGAAGTGTGGGCGTAGAGAGGTTATAGGTTCAGTTGAGGAGTTGAAGAGGAAGGCGATAAAGCTTCCACCGGTCCTCGACTTGCACAAGCCGTGGATTGACGAAGTTGTCCTCAAGTGCACTTGTGGTGGGGAGATGCGCAGAGTTCCTGACATCCTAGATGTATGGATGGACTCAAGCGTAGCTTCGTGGGCTTGCCTAGGCTTTCCATCTAGTGAGGAGGAGTTCAAGAAGTGGTGGCCTGCAGACTTGATTCTCGAGGGCCCCGACCAGACGAGAGGCTGGTTCTACACTCTACTCGTCAGCGGATACATAGGGTTCGGCAGTTCTCCATACAAGCAGGTGCTAATGCACGGCTGGTCACTAGACCAGTACGGTAGGGCGATGCATAAGTCTCTTGGAAACGTCGTCTACCCAGAGGAGGTATTCAGCAAGTACAGTAGAGACACGCTGAGGTGGTATGAGCTCCAGTGCACTCCTTGGGAGGACCTGCGTTTCTCAATGGAGGAGCTGGAAGAGGTTTACAGGGCATTGAAGATCATGTGGAGCGTCTACTACTTTGCAAGCCTCTACATGAACTTGGACAAGTACTCGCCTGCAAAGTACAGCTTGAAGGATGTTGAGGAGCACTTGCAGCCTGAGGACCGCTGGCTTCTAAGTAAGACTCAGATTCTAGTTAAGAAGGTTACCGAGGCCATGGAGAAGCTCCACATACATGAAGCTGCTAGAG
Organism: Thermoproteota archaeon; assembly: GCA_003649145.1. The sequence goes on along the minus strand of QMQZ01000001.1, from coordinate 3,177 downwards.
CTCTCAGGGAGTTCATAGTTGAGGATGTTAGTAGGTGGTACATCAAGCTGATTAGGCGGAGGACTTGGATTGAAAGCGAGGACCCGACGAAGTACGCTGCTTACGCCACAATGTATCATGTGCTGCTCACGTTCTTGAAGTTGGCTGCTCCAATAATGCCATTCATAACAGAGATGCTCTACCAGGACATATTCAGGCCTGCAGATGAAAATCTGCCTGAAAGCATCCACATGTGCGACTGGCCTGAGCCAGTTGAAGAGCTCGTTGATGAGGAGCTAGTTAAGCTGATGAGCATAGCTAGGTCGATTGTAGAAGCAGCCATGAGCGCTAGGCAGAGTGCGAGGATAAAGTTGAGGCACCCATTAATGGAGCTAGTGGTGATTGCTGATAAACCTGAGGTTGAAAGGGCAGTTGAGGAGTTCAAGTCCGTAATTTGCGAGCAAGCAAACGTCAAGAACATCAAGCTCCTGCCGAGAGAGGAGGAGGGTAAGCTCAAGAAAATAACGATATCTCCAAACCACGCTACTTTAGGTCCGAAGCTCAAGGACAAGCTCAAGCTACTCCTAGAAGTCCTCCAGTCACTAGATCCAGCCGAGGTTAAGAAAGCTCTTGAAGCTAGTGGCTACTATGAAGTTGAGGTTGCTGGTGAGAAGTTCAAGTTAACTCCAGAAGACCTCACTTTAAGCGAGGAGGTGGCTGAGGACTACGTCAAAGCCTCATTCAACCTCGGAGATGTATACTTGAATGTGAAGCTAACTGACGAGCTGGTAGCTGAGGGACTTGCAAGAGAGGTTGTTAGGAGACTGCAGGAGATGAGGAAGGAGCTGGACCTTCCAATTGAAGCTTACATAGACGCTTACGTCGCAGTGTCCAATAAGAAGATACTGGAGATGCTTAAGTCGATGGAGTGGTACATTTTGAGGGAGGTTAGAGTTAAGGAGCTGCTGTTAACTCAGACGCCTCCGTACAAGGCTACTTATGAGAAGCTGTGGAGAATTAATGGTGAAGAGTATCGGATGGGCATAACTCCACTATAGTGTTTAAGTTGAAGAAGCTAGGCTTCATAGTTAACCCAATAGCTGGAATGGGAGGTAGAGTTGGGCTTAAGGGTACTGATGGAGAGGAGATACTTCAACTAGCAATTAAGCTTGGAGCTAAGCCTATTGCTCCTGAGAGAGCAAGGCAGATGCTTAGAGAGCTGAAGAGGCTTAAAGTTAAGTTCACATTGGTTACCTACCCAAAAGAAATGGGGGAGTATGAGGCTAGGGATTGCGGCTTCGACCCAGTGGTTATAGGGAATATTGGCGATAAGACTTCTAGTGAGGACACAAAGCGCGCTGCTAGAGAAATGCTTCAGCTAGGCGTCGACCTAATAGTTTTTTGCGGCGGAGACGGCACTGCGAGGGACGTATGCGAAGCTGTTGACTTGAAGGTTCCAGTTCTAGGCGTTCCTACTGGAGTTAAGATGCACTCTGCAGTTTTCGCGCTTAATCCTCGCGTCGCAGCTAGAGTTGTAGCTGACTTCCTTAGTGGGAGGCTGCTGGTTAGGGAAGCTGAGGTCATGGACGTTGATGAGGAGGCTTTTCGAGCAGGCCGCTTGTCAGCTAAGCTTTACGGCTACCTACTTGTTCCCTACGAGCCAAATTACGTTCAGAGCGCTAAGTCTCCCAGTCCTCAGACTGATGATGAGCGTGAAAATCAGTTGGCTATTGCGAGGTACTTTGTGGAGAGGATGGAGGACGACGTAGTATACATTTTGGGTCCAGGGACTACTGTTAAGGCTATTGCTGACGTTTTAGGGCTTCCCAAAACTCTTCTTGGAGTTGACATCCTTTTGGGCAGGAGGTTGGTGGCGGTTGACGTTAATGAGGAGAGGATTCTAAGGGAGATTGAGGGGAGGCGTGGGGTTATCGTGGTTACTCCTATTGGGAGTCAAGGCTTCATTTTCGGTAGGGGTAATCAGCAGATCAGCCCTGAAGTTATAAGGAGAGTTGGCCGAGAGAACATAGTTGTAATAGCAACTCACTATAAGCTCTCAACCATTCCCTGCCTTAGAGTTGATACTGGTGATCCTGAGTTGGATGAGCTTTTGAGGGGTTACATGAGGGTTATAACGGATTATGGTGAGGAAAAAATAGTTAAGGTTGCTTAGTGCTCTTCAATTTCCTTCTTCAAGTACTCTAAATAATCTTCAGCTTTCATGAGCTCCTTTAATTCCTCTTCTAGGTTGGTTGGCTTGATTAGTGCTATCCAGCCTTCTCCGTATGGGTCTTGATTTATTAGCTCTGGGCTGTTTTCCAGCTCTAAATTTACTTCTACAACTTCTCCGCTTACTGGGCTGTAGACTTCTGATACTGCTTTCACGGACTCTACTGTCCCAATTACACCCATCTTGCCGACTTTTTTGCCTACTTCTGGGAGCTCGACGTAGACGATGTCTCTCAGCTGCTTTTGCGCGTAGTCTGTTATTCCTATTCTCACGTACTCTCCTTCGATTTTAGCCCACTCGTGCTCTTTTGTGTAGTACAGGTCTTCTTTAACTTCATATTCATTTACCTTCACTTTTTCACCCTCTTTCTGCCGTAGATTGTGGGGTCGTAGAATGGCCAATCTACTATTTCCGCTTTTGCTCTTCTCCCCCTAATAACGACTTCGACTTGAGTTTTCGGCTCTGAGTACTGCGGCTTCACGTATCCCATGGCTATTCCTACTTTTAGTAGTGGTGAGTATGTTCCGCTGGTTATGGTTCCAATCTTCTCTTCTCCAACGTATAGCTCGTAGTGGGGTCTAGGTATTCCTCTGTCGATCATTTTTATTCCAACTCTAATCCTCTTGACTCCTTCTTCAGCTTGCTTCAATAGCGCTTCTCTACCTACGAATTCTCCCTTTTCGAACTTCACAACCCAATCTAGCTTTGCCTCTAGTGGAGTTGTTTCTTCGTCGATGTCGTTTCCGTAGAGGACTAGGCCTGCCTCTAGCCTTAGAGTGTCTCTTGCTCCTAGGCCGCACTCTGCTATTCCGAACTCTTCTCCTGCCTCCAGTATTGCCTTGTAAACTTCAACTGCTCTTTCAGCTTCACTTAGTGGAACTCTCCACAAAGTTATTTCGAAGCCGTCTTCGCCCGTGTAGCCTGACCTTGAAATTACGACTTCAACTCCTCTGATTTTGCCTCTGGTT